>NZ_CAUQWY010000041.1:0-12317 GCF_963521865.1 uncultured Streptococcus sp. | reverse complement strand
AAATAGGCTCCATAATATCCATAGGGGATTTACCCACTACAAATATTATAGAGCCGATTTTTAAAGTAAGTTGACTATATAAATCATCATAAAAGAGACTCAAATCGAGCCTCTTCGTTTCATTCATTAGTTTGGATAGATATATGTTACAAAACCTTCTGAAGTTGTAGTAGGATTGAACCATCCACGTTTGTTTCCGATTGTACGGTTTCCACCATAGTTTGATTCAGATACTTGGATGCTTGTTGATGATGAAACAGCTGTAACTACGGCTACGTGTCCATAGCCACCATCATTCCAACATGCAATCGCACCAACTTGAGGTGTAGATCCTGTACGAAATCCTGCTGCAGCTGCACTTGTAGCCCACTGTGCTCCATTACCCCAGTAGTCTCCAGCCCAAGGTGCCAATGTCTTAGCTCCCCATGTACACTCACCAGTTGGATAACTTGACGCATTTGTGCTATATGTTGGATGATGTTTCACTAGTGCAGGAGTGTAGCTTGAAGATGATTCAGAGACTGCTTGAACTTCTGCTGTAAAGGTTGTATTTCCAGAAGCAACAACTGTTTGTTCTTGACTTGCTTGTTTAGCTTTATAAGCAGCTTCTGCTTCTGCAGCTGCTTTAGCTTCTGCTTCCGCTGCCGCTTTTTTCTCAAGTAAACTTGCTTTTTCATCCTCTGCTGTAGCCTTTTCAGCAGCAAGATTCAATTCTGCAGCTTTCAATTCTGCTTGTTTTGTAGTTAATGTTTGAGCATCATCAGCTAATTTTTGTTGATTTGCAATGACTGTATTAATTGCATCATTATTTGCTACTTGTTTTTCAGAAATAGCTTTTTTATCTGCTTTTTGTTGTTCCAACATCTTATTGTTTGCAGATACGATTTCGCTCATTGCAGCAACACGTGAAATAGCTTCTGTAATCGATTTTGAGTTTACAATTGTATTGATGTAACTTGTTGCAGCTCCATTTGTTTGAGCACTACGAGCTTGTTTTTGCAACGAGTCATTACGAGATACAATATTCTTAGAAAGTTCTGTAATTTCACCCTCAAGCTTTTTAGATTCAGCTTGTAGTCTATCATTTTCAGATTGCAAGTTTGATTGCTCTGTTTGAATAGCAGATACTTGCTCCTGAATTTGATCAACTTGTTTTTGAGCTTCTTGTTGTTGTGCTGTTAAATTACTAATTTTATTATCTTGAGCAGCAATTTTGTCATCAGTAGTTTCTGCATGCGCAGTTGTTAAAACAGCAACTTGAGAAACCATTACTGTACTTAGTAAAAGTGACGCTAAGATTTTTTTCTTCATATTACGTAGATACTCCTTCTATTTAAGACAATACTAGTATACCAAAAAAAGACATAATAAATATTACGCCTTTATTACATTTGTATTTCTTTCTCATAGATAAAATTTTTCAAAAATAAACTGAAAAACAATCATCCATATAAGATTTAAAATCATTGATGGTACTAAACTATAGACTATGAATAAAGACATACTATCCACAGTTAAACCTACCACTATTGCAAGTATATATACCCCCATCTCAAATAGAAAAGTCATGACAATGATTGCCAACATTCTCGTCCAACGATTCAATAAAATAATACTATTAAATTTATGGAGAAATATCCCCAACAAGACGAACAACAGAGTCGCAATCCCTATCAAGTGGAAAAAGTAGATGTCATAAACCAAACCCACTACAAAACAATAGGCTAAATAGAGATACTCTGATACTTCAATCGTCTCAAATAAGAGAAACAAAAATAGAAAATGACTAGCCAACTGTACATGGGGAAAGAATGAGCCCAAAAGCTGGTTAATATGGGCATCAATTAGAACAAAGAAAGGAAGCAATAAAAACACTCCAACCCGCTTCAACTGTCTCATTATGAATTCCCCACTAATTCTATCACACTCACATTATGAGTATCTGCACTCAATTTCACAGTTACTTCTCGTGTCAAATAGTCCGTACTATGCGTTGTGGCAACCACTTCACCAACTGGAATATCCGCGACATTAAAGTTTCCTAATCCACCAGTGGTCACTTTATCACCCGAACTAATATCACTATTACTATTTAATTGGCTAATTTTAAGAACCTCATTTTCCTTGTCATAACCAACAATAATTCCATAAATTGTAGTAGAACCATGTTGAATTTTAACAGAAATCTTATCAGCATTTTCCGTATTTGTCAGAAGGTTGACCATAGTAGAGTTGTCCTCCACTTTTGAAACACTCCCAATCAAGCCACCATTTGCAATGGCTAACATGTTCTCAGAAGCTCCTTTTGATTTGCCTGCATCCAGGGTCAATTCCTGTTTCCAAGATACTGGAGAACGCATAATAACATCTGCTGCCAAAGTCTTTGTAGCTTGCAATTTTGACTTCATATCAAGCAATTGGCGCAGTTGTTCATTTTCCGTCTTTAAACTTTCCGCCTCATTTGATTTAACTTCTAATTGGTAAATCTGTTTCTTCAAACTTTCATTTTCATTATATGTTCGTGTCAAGTGAGCCAAATCTGATCTGACAGAATCAAACCACTGAAAAGGTTTTTGCACAACCCTATCAACCAATGAGATTCCATCTCCTAATTTTGTCACAATTGTACTTGAATAAGTCGTCGCTAAGAGAGCTGACACAAGCAGAACGGTGACAAAAATAATAATGACATATTTTGATTTTTTAAAACGGTTCATATCCCTACCTTTATATCAAAAACTGTTACAGTAATTTTTTATCAATTCCTAAAAGCTACTAAGATTTTAAGAAAAATAAGCAACAACCAAGTACGATAATAACAAGAATAGTCAGCGTATCCTTTCGAGTCCATTCCAATTGTCGGTATTGACTTCTGCCTTTTCCGCCCTGATACCCACGCGCTTCCATGGCGATAGCCAAGGAATCTGCACGTTTTAAACTTGTCGCAAAAAGAGGAATCAAAATGGGAATCATAGCCTTCACCTTTTGAACAATGCTTCCTTCACCAAAATCCACTCCACGCGCTTTCTGTGCATTCATAATCCGCGTCGTATCATCCATCAAGGTTGGAACAAAACGCAAACTCATGGACAGCATCAAGCCAATTTCATGAACTGGAACTTTCACACGCTTTAAAGGCGCTAACAAAGCTTCGACAGCTGATGCCAAACTTAAGGGCATGGTCGTTAAGGTTAACAAAGTTGAAAAGAAAATAATCAATACAAAGCGACAAAAAATAATCCCAGCTTGTTGCAAAGCATAATCCGTGATTCTCACAAACGAAAATTCAAATAAAACATTCCCATTAGAAATGAAAAAAAGTTGAAAAATAGTTGTGAAGGCAATCAAGAAAAACATAGACTTCAAGCCCTGAATAAAAAACGAAAGAGATACTCCTGACAAGGCAATAAATATCCCTGTCGCTATGAAAAGAATTAGATTCGTCAAGGGATTATTAGCCCAAAACACAATCAAAATCAGCAGCATCATAGCAAGCAATTTGCTACGTGGATCCAACCGGTGAACAATCGAATCCCCTGGGATATAACGTCCCAAAATCATACTATCCATTTAGCGACTCCTTGAACTCCTCTATCTTAATCGGTAATCGTTTAAATGACACGCCTCTATCAGCCAATCGTTTACAAAAGGCCGTAATTTTAGGTACTCCCAACTGCACTTCTTCCATAAAGACAACATCTTGAAAGACATCACTTGGCTTACCACCCTTAACTAGACGTCCCTTTTCCATCACATAGACTTGATTCGCATATTCAGCAACATCATCCATCAAATGCGTTACCAAGACAATGGTCATCCCTGACTGGTGGAGTTTTTTGAACAAATTCATCAGCTCTTTTCTTCCCAGGGGGTCCAGGCCTGCTGTGGGCTCATCTAAAACTAATATAGCTGGCTCCATGGCAAGTATGCCTGCAATGGCCACACGTCTCATTTGTCCCCCTGACAGCTCAAACGGGCTACGATTTAAAAGTGATTCATCAATTCCAACCAGAGCCAGTTTCTCACGCGCAATCTTCTCCGCATCTTCTTCAGAAACTCCAAAATTTTGCGGTCCAAAAGCAACGTCTTTCAAAACCGTTTCTTCAAAAATCTGATTTTCGGCAAACTGAAATACCAAGCCAACCTGTTTTCTAATTTGACGAATATCTTTATTTTTAGAAGTCGAGGTGATTAAAGTATCAAAAACTCGCACACTCCCTTGACTTGGTATCAATAAACCATTTAAGAGTTGTAAAATAGTTGATTTACCACTGCCTGTGTGCCCAATTAAAGCCGTATAAGAACCATCTTCAATCGTCAAAGAAACATCCGACAAAGCTGTTGAAGCTAAGGGAGTCCCTTCTTGATATGTAAAACTCACATTTTCTAGAGCAATTCCCATAGCTTATCCTCTAGCTCACTTTCTGTCAAATAATTTTCAGGTAAATCATAGCCATTCTGGCTCAAAGAATGTTTTAATTGATTGGCAAAAGGATCGTCTAATCCAATTTGATCTAAATCATTTCGAGAGAAAAGTTCTCTTGGGCTACTGGTTGATTCAATTTCCCCTTTTTTCATGACCAATACACGATCGCTCATGGCAACTTCTTCCAAATCATGTGTAATGGAAATGACCGTCATATCATAGTCTTTCCGAATTCCTTTTACTGTCTCAATCAGTTCTCTACGCCCCTCAGGATCCAACATACTCGTTGCCTCATCTAGGATTAGAATAGCTGGTCTTAGGGCTACAACACCTGCAATGGCCACACGTTGCTTTTGGCCACCTGATAGACGTGCTGGCTCTCTCTTTTTAAAGTCCAACATGCCAACCAAATCCAGAGCTTCTTCCACTCTCTTTTTCATTTCTTGACGAGAAAGGCCCTGATTTTCCAAACCAAAGGCGACATCATCTTCAACAGTCGCTCCAACAAATTGATTGTCTGGATTTTGAAAAACCATACCGATTTGACGACGTATACTCCAAATATTTTCCTCAGTCAACCGTTGACCATCAATTACAATCTCTCCAGATTCTGCTTCCAGTAAACCATCAATTAATCGAACCGTCGTTGATTTACCACTACCATTATGCCCTACAATCGAAAGCCATTCTCCACGTTTCACGTGAAACGTAATATCTTTCACATCATAGTATTCCTGACTTTCCTTATAGCGAAAAGAAAGATTTTTTACATCAATTATTGATTTCATTTCGAACCAAATGTCCCTTTAAATACATAGGCACTACCCTTGAAATAATCATAGCCAGAGTAGATAGTGAAAAACAAGGCTACATAAAGTAGAACTTGACCAAGCAAAGTCCAATGTAATAGCAAGAAAATAATCGCAAACATCTGACTAAAAGTTTTAATTTTTCCAGGCATTGCTGCTGCTAAAACTCTTCCACCAGTTTCAACCAGTAAAAGCCTCAAACCTGTCACAGCCAACTCACGACAGATGATCACCGCAACAATCCAAGCTGGAGCCATACCTAACTCAATCAGCATAATAAAAGCCGACATAACTAGTAGCTTATCCGCCATAGGATCTGCAAATTTACCAAAATTACTAACCACATTCCATTTACGAGCTAAATATCCATCTAAGTAGTCTGTGATACTGGCAATAGCAAAGATAATAGCTGCTACTATATGACTCTCTATCGAATTTTCTACTGTTAAAATAAAGATAAAAATAGGTATGAAGAGAATTCGACCTATTGTTAGGAGATTTGGAATTTGTTCTTTTTTCATTCGTTTTTCCTTAATTTTTAGTAAAGGTTACAGTGATTTGTCCAGTCTGAGCTGTTAATTTCGATAAGTCAACAGTCTGATTATCTACTGTCAAAGCAACACCTTTTACAACACCTAACGTAATTGTTACAGGACTTTTAGTTGAAACTGTTGTTTCCGCACTTTTATTATCCGGTGATAAAGTTATACCACCCTCAAGCTCACTTTCTGAAACACTAACCCAACTTCTAGCATCTGAGACTGATAATTGCAATTTTGCAGTTTCCTTACTTGTTTTATAAGCGATTTCTACGTAATTTCCTTCACCTGACACACTTATAGCCGATTCTATACTAGAGGAACTACTAGATGAGCTACTGCTTGAAGATGGAGTTACAGAACTCGTCGAGCTTGTTGCTTGGACTACACTATAACTAGACACAGATGAACGCTCCGGTTGAGTCTGAAGATAATTCCAAACATAATAAGTCACAAAAATGACAATCGATAGGGCAAAGAGTATAAAATAAAATAAAGGTAGAAATGATGTCTTACTTTTCTTACTTGAACGTCTCCTACCTGTCAACTCCTCTTCATCAACATCTACTTCTTCATAGGTAATCATGTTACCAGAATCATAAGCATCCAAGACAATTCTCTCATCTAGCTCAACTGCCCACGCATATTTTCTCAAAAAAGAACGAGTATAAAATGGACTAGGAAGTTGAACAAAATCATCAGCTTCCATCGCTTCCAACATATCCAACTGAATTTCTGTTTTTTTATGTAATTCTTCTAAACTCAATCCCTGATTGATTCTAGCTAATCGTAAAACCTCACCAATTGTTTTTTTCCTCATACTTGTCATCCCTTCTTTCTAGTGTCTATTATGATAGGTTACTACGATGGGAATATTGTAAAATCAACTATATCACCATCATCTATTAAATGATGTCCAGCATCAAGGATATCCTCTAAAGTGATTTCCTGTAACATTTTCGGCAAATCAAAGATTGTCTCACCTTGTCCAAAAGCATCATATTGCGTTGCAATAAATTCAAGAGAGTTCATGCTACTGAAAAATTCTCCAAACATCTCTCTTTTTATAATATCTAGATGTTCCTCTGTAATATCTAAATCCTTTGTAAAATTACGAATAGCCTTCCTAAACTGGTGAGATAAAGCAACTGGCTCTTTTGTATCCATTGTCAAAATGACAAAATGAAAGCGACTTGTTACTTCAACTTCCAGAGATAAGGACGCATCAATTTTACCTGATTCATAACATTTTTGAAAACGATCCGAAGTCCAACCAAACATCATTGCAAATAATAATTTTAATAAAATATGATGTCGATAGCAATCATCCTCAGCAACTTCTCGCTTACCTCTAATCCCAATCGCTAATTTAGGAGAAGACACTTCCATTCTCATACTGTCTGTTCGCTTTACATCTTGTAAAACAAACTTTTCTCTTGCTACTTCCTGAACATCTAAATCTTTCCGTTCTTTGCTTTCAAAATAGTCCTGTACTTGATCCACATCAAAATTGCCAACTAAAAACAGAGACATGTTTACAGGTTTGTAAAACCTTGTAAAATTTTCTTGCAAATTAGTTAGATTGACTTGGGAAATGGACTCCTCGCTTCCAACTATATCCGTTGCTAAAGGTGTGCCAGGATATAAATTTACTAAAGTTGAAAAGAATAAACACGAATCTGGATCATCTTGATACATTTCTCGTTCTTGCTGGATAATATCCTGCTCTCTTAAAATGGAATCTTCAGTAAAGTGTGCTGATGTTACCAATTCATCAAGTAAGTCTAAATTTTCTAAAAAATGATCCGTTGATGAAAAAAGATAACTTGTTTTTGTAAAGCTTGTAAAGGCATTACTATCTGCACCTAGACTCGTAAAAGCCGACATCAAGTCGCTAGAATCTTCTCTCTCAAATAATTTATGTTCAAGAAAATGAGCAATTCCTGCAGGATATTGTTTTACATCTCCGTCAACTTCTGTGACAAGCGTATCTACCGAACCAAACTGTACAGTTACACTCCCGTAAACCTCTTTAAATTCCTTTTTAGGCAAAAGAGCAACTGTCAATCCATTTGACAAACGAGTTCGATAAACCATTTCTTTTACAGCTGGATAGTATTTTTCTTCAAAAACAACCTTTGTCATTCTATTCCTTCCATAAAGTAAATCGCCTGTAGTTTCACATTATTAGCTGCTCTACAAATAGCATCTTTGTCAACTTGCTCGAGTTTTGCAATCCAACCTTTAAAATCTGCTGAAGATTTTCCAAGTAAGGCATTTTGATAAGCACGTTCAATCAATGAACCTTGATTATCTTGAGAAAGTAATAAAGACCGACGAATCATTTCTTTGGTCTGCTCTAACTCAAGCTCTGTAAAATATCCTTTTTTTAAATCAATCAGTTGATTATTCATCATTTTACGAGCCTGGTTACGATTTTCTCGATTGATACCAGCATACATCCTCAAGAATCCACTAAACAAATCGAGCTGACTGGAAATAGTATAAGCCAATCCAGCATTTTCACGGACATTTGTAAAGAGCTTAGAATGAGCAAATCCACCAAGTAAACCATTCATTACAATCATGGGTAAATGTTGCTCATCGCCATATTCAGCAGAGCAATAATATCCCAACTCTAAAATAGACTGTCCCACATTTTTCCGAACCATACCTTCCTGAAGGATATTGGAATAAGGTTGACAATACTGAACCTTCACATCTCCTTTTCGACCTTTAAAGGCAAATGATTCTAATACATTTTGAATTTCAACCTCATTAAAATCACCTAGGAAAAAGAAATCTATTCGATCATTGGCCAAAAATTCTTGGAAACAAGAATAAGAACTCTGTGGAGTTTCATCTAAAATACGATTTCGTAAATCACTATATTCCAATTGAAGACGTTCATCATGAAAAAATAATTTATCCAATTCTTTATGTGCGAAATAAAAAGAATCATCCATATCAGCTGCTAAACTTGCTAGCAATTGTTTTTTCTCAATTTCAAATAAGGCCGAATCAAACCCATTATCAACTACTACGGGTGAAAAAAGAGTTTCTTTTACAAATTCCAAAACCTGAGAAGTTAGAACATTTTTCCTACTTAAAAACTCATCACGAACATAGGTAAATGTCAATTCTACAATGTGACTTTGCCCTCTTCTGAAACAATTGGTTGACATATCTGTACCGTATAGACTGGCCAAATGTCTTCTCAAATTTTGAGAAGTGGGATACATCTGATTAGCAGTCTCTAGCATACTCGCACTCAACATGCGACCTGCAATCGTATCAAGGGATAATGGAGCGGTAAAACGCACGGTGATTTTGTTCGTTTTAAACTTTTTTGATTGGATAAAATGTGTTGAAATTCCATGCACTAACTCCATGATTTACCTCCTTATATACAGACTTCTATTATATCACGAAAACCTGAAATTTTCTTGTTCTCTGTAACACTTTTGAAATAAAAATCGCTTACATTTCTCCCTGTTTCTCTCACTATTTTTAGGAAAATATGGTATAATACCAAAGATTGAGGTGAATTATGGAATACAAATTATTTGAAGAATTTATTACCCTCCAAGCACTACTCAAAGAACTTGGAATTACACATAGCGGAGGAGCTATCAAATCATTTCTCTCTGAACATTCTGTTTACTTTAATGGGGAATTAGAGAGTCGTCGCGGTAAAAAACTTCGTATTGGCGATAAAATTGATATCCCTGACATGAATATTGACATCTTGTTGACACAACCTACTTCTGAGGAGCAAGATGAATACCAAGCTGATAAAGTTGAAAAAGAACTAATCGCTAAACTTGTTAAGGAGATGAACAAGGGAGTAAAAAAAGATAAATCAAAACCTACTTCATCACCCAAAAGCAGACAAGCTCCGCGATTCCCTGGTAGATAATCATGTGGCTACAAAACCTATCTCTCAAGACTTTTCGTAATTACAAAGAGACGAAAATAGACTTTAATCCTAAATTGAATGTCTTTTTGGGACGTAATGCACAAGGAAAAACAAACATGTTAGAGGCTATCTATTTTTTAGCCTTAACGCGTAGTCATCGAACTCGAACAGATAAAAATCTCATTCATTTTGATGAGGAACAACTTCATCTTTCAGGTCTCGTTCAGAAAAAAACTGGATCCATTCCTCTAGAAATCGAACTAACACAAAAAGGCCGTGTGACAAAAGTTAATCATTTAAAACAGGCACGCCTTTCAGACTATGTCGGACACATGAATGTTGTCTTATTTGCTCCTGAAGATCTACAACTAATTAAAGGATCACCTTCAGTTCGACGAAAATTCATTGATATGGAGCTTGGACAAATTAAGCCCATCTATCTATCAGACTTAACCAATTATAACCACATCCTAAAACAAAGAAACACTTATCTAAAATCAGCTCAAAAAATAGATGAAACCTTCCTTTCAGTCTTAGATGATCAGCTAGTCGATTATGGATGTCGTGTAATGAATCACCGCTTAGATTTCATAAAAAAACTAGAAGCATTTGGTCGTAAGAAACATTTTGAACTTTCTAATCAGATTGAAGAGCTATCAATATCCTATCAATCTTCTGTCAATCTAAATGACAAAGAAGACTTATCAGAATCTTTCAAAATTGCTTTAGAAAAAAGTAGATCTAGAGATTTATTTAAAAAGAATACTGGTATTGGGCCTCATCGAGATGATATTTCTTTTTATATAAATGGGATGGATGCTAGTTTTGGAAGTCAAGGCCAACATCGTAGTCTCGTCCTATCGATAAAATTGGCAGAAATCGAATTAATGGAAAGTATTACTACAGAATCTCCGATATTACTGCTTGACGATGTTATGAGCGAGCTTGATAACACTAGACAACTAAAATTATTAGAAACGATTTCTCATTCAATCCAAACCTTTATCACAACAACAAGCTTAGATCATCTTCAAAATCTGCCAGAAAATCTAAGTATTTTCGCTATTCAAGATGGTAAAGTTATTGTAAATAAAACTTGACAATATTGTAAAAGAACTCCTGTTTTTGCAGGAGTTCTTTTTATTTCTTTTACATAGAATAATTTGGTGCCTCATTAGTAATTTGTACATCATGAGGGTGGCTTTCTTTCAAACCAGCACCAGACATTTCAATAAATTGAGCATTATCATGCAACTCTTTAAGGTTAGCCGCACCACAGTAACCCATACCAGAACGAATACCACCAATCATCTGGAAGACGATATCAGCTGCCGCTCCCTTATAAGCAACACGACCTTCAATTCCTTCTGGAACGAGTTTATTTGCTTCATTGACAGAACCTTGGAAGTAACGATCGCTTGAACCTTTTTTCATTGCTGCGATTGATCCCATACCACGGTAAGTCTTGAATTTACGTCCTTGGAAGATTTCAGTTTCACCTGGAGCTTCATCAGTTCCAGCAAACATAGATCCAAGCATAACAGCATTTCCACCTGCAGCAAGAGCTTTTACAATATCTCCAGAATACTTGATTCCACCGTCAGCAATGATCGTTTTTCCATATTCACGCGCAACAGCTGCAGCATCGTAGATAGCTGTTACTTGCGGAACACCAACACCAGCAATCACACGAGTAGTACAGATAGAACCAGGTCCAATACCAACCTTGACAACGTCTACACCCGCTTCATAAAGGGCACGGGCACCCTCAGCTGTTGCAATATTTCCAGCAATCAAAGTACGATCTGGGAAGTGAGCACGAATCTCAGCAATTTTACGCAAGACACCTGCAGAATGACCATGCGCAGTATCAATAACAATCGCATCTGCTCCTGCCTCAAAAAGAGCCTCTGCACGTTCAAATGTATCTGAAGTAACACCTACTGCACCTGCAACTAGAAGACGACCAAACTCATCTTTAGCCGCATTTGGAAACTCAATAACTTTTTCAATATCTTTGATAGTAATCAAGCCAGAAAGACGGCCTTCATCATCTACCAACGGAAGTTTTTCAATACGGTGTTCTTGAAGAATACTCTCAGCTGTTGCAAGATCTGTACCCACAGGAGCAGTAACAAGATTTTCGCTAGTCATATGGTTTGAGATTGGTTGGTTATAATCTGAAATGAAACGAAGATCTCGGTTTGTCAAAATACCAACCAATTTACGATTTTCAAGTGTTTCAACAACTGGAACACCACTGATGCGGTAACGTCCCATAAGCTCATCTGCTTCAGCAATTGTATGTTCAGGCGTCAAGAAGAAGGGGTCAATAATAACTCCATTTTCAGAACGTTTTACCTTGCGAACCTCGTCTGCTTGTTGAGCAATTGACATGTTTTTATGGATAACTCCGAGACCACCTGCACGAGCAATAGCAATAGCCATTTGACTCTCTGTTACTGTGTCCATAGCAGCGGTAATAATTGGGATATTTAAAGTCAAATTATCTGCCAATTTAGTTGTTAAATCTGCATCGTTAGGCAACACATGACTTTCAGCTGGAATAAGCAATACATCATCAAAGGTAAAACCTTTTTTCAAAAATTTAGTGTCCCAATTAG
>NZ_CAUQWY010000040.1:0-12735 GCF_963521865.1 uncultured Streptococcus sp. | reverse complement strand
ACGTTGCGTCTGTTTGATTTGCTGTTACCGTTGGTGCTTGTGGCGTTGCTGCTTTCGTTGGATCCGTTGCGCTTCCTTCTGCACTATAGTCACTATTGCCGTTCTTAACTTTCGCTTTTACTTCGCTTCCATCTTTCGCTACTGTATGGTCGAATGTTACTTCTCCATTCGCTCCTATAGTGATTCCATTTCCGCTTGGTCCGCTCCAGCCTGTTTCTGTTTTCTTAATGACTATTTCTTTTGATGTTTCACTTCCACTTGGAATGTACGTGATTCTCATCTCATCAACGCCTGTTGGTGGCGTTACTTTCAACGTTGCGTCTGTTTGATTTGCTGTTACCGTTGGTGCTTGTGGCGTTGCTGCTTTAACTCCCACATACACCGTCAACGTATTACTTTTTCTTCCTTGACTATCAGTAGCCTTTAGAGTAACTGTATAATTCCCCGGTGGTGTTGCTTGTCCTGGTGTTTCTGTTAAACCAGATACGATTTCAAGAGTTGTTGAGCCGTATGGTTTATTATTCGCATCTGCAGCATTATCTTCTGGATCTGTCACTGTTACTAACTCTGCTAGCATTTCTTTAGTGATGGTAGTTCCTGAGTCATAGACTTTACGATTTGTTTCGCTACTTGCATCTGTTCCTTTATGTGATAGAACAGGTGCCGTATTCGTCACACCAACTACTTTCCACTTACCTGTCGCACTTGGCTCTTGACCTGCTTCTGGTTGGTTATATACACGAAGTCCTAATCCACTACCATATGATTCAGTATTATCTCCGCTTGCATTTTCTTCTTTAATATGAAGTTTTGTCGTTCCGCTTTGTTCATTTAGAGCAATACGAATATTATTTTCTGCTGGATTAGTAGTACTTACAGTTGAATTAATTCTTCCAACGTACCCATTCGCATTAGTAACTGCTGTATTATCTGCTCTTGTTGCATCTGTATGCCATGTACCATCTGTCCCACGAACTAGAACAATACTATTCGTTTTATTTCCTGATTCTTCACTGTTGTGGAATCGTAATTCTAATCGTTTCGCATCATGTGGTACTGTAACATCAACATGTTTGCTACCCGCAATTGTTGTATTAACTGAGTAGTCTCCCATTTCAACTGCTTTATTATCACTTCTAGTTGAAACCGTTCCCTCTGTGACTGTATTCTCCACTGTAATCGCTGGTGGTGTTGTAGTTTCACCATTTTTAGCGACTGATTGACGAAGTTTTACAGTAGCAGGAAGCGTAGCTGTCCATATATTACCGTTGATAGTTACTCCGCCATTATTTTCACTAGATAGAGTGGTATTATTCTCATCATTCAAATGAACTTTGACCACTCTATTAGTTGCATCAAATCCGCCTAAAGTACCACTCAATGTACGGCTAGTTGAAGTCACTGTTGCTGTATCAAAGGTTGGCTTTTGAGGAGTAACTTGGATGCTATTACTATTTGCAGATGATAAGTTATAGGCTGTAGTTCCAGTACCACCGGCAACTCTAACCACCGCATGAACTTTTTCACTATAAGTTAGATTATCACTATAATCATTATTATTAAATTCAACTGAACTTATTCCGCCGTTTACTGTCTTAGAAGCAACTTTCTTATTCCCTTGGAATAATTCAACCGTAACTGATGCTCCAGTTTCTAGTTGACTGTTCGTTGGAAGATTTCCTACCGTTACATTCGGTTTAGTCGCACCTTTACCATACAGGGCATCTTCAGCAATTATCGGCGCTTGTGGTTTGACTGTTAAATTCACAGTAATATTTTGATCATTGTAGTTAGCCGTACCATCTCCACGAGCATTTCGTACAGCTTCCCCAAAGTAAACATTGACGTTTTCGTTACGTTTACCAATTTTATTTTCAGGAGTATAGTTTTGATTGTTTTTCCACCAACCAATGATTATTCTACCTGGATTTAGCAACTTCGGATCGCTTAACTTGATAGTTCCTGCTGCAGTAATCTTACTAAATTCTGTTCCAACTGTTGTTTCTATCGTATCCTTTCCAGTCTCATACTTCGCTTCATTTCCATAAGTCTTGAACGTTACATTTTTTTCAATTCTTCCTGCTCCATTCGGATAAGTTACAACTATCGTTTTAGTAGTTATACCTGCTGTTGTACTTGGACTAGCTGGATTTCCATCTTTAAATGTAATAGTTGTACCCTCTGGTTTATTTCCACCTTCAAATTCTACATAGAAATCAGCTGTAACAGTTCTCGTACGTCCACCTGTTCTCCATACACTTGATGTTAATGGTTGTCCAACAATCTCATGGTATTCTGTCACTTCATTGCCGCCTACCTTACGATAAGTTACTTTTGGATATATCGTTACTGGAATATCCACATTTATCGCTGCATAGCCGTTTGCACTGACCGTTACAGTTTTATTCGTATTCCCCACTTCAGTTGTTGTAGGTATAGAATTGTCTTTCCAAGAGGCGCTTAAACCAGCAGGCATTTCCACAAAGTTACTTGGAGTATCTACATTGTCGATTGTTTCATCTTTAATCGCATAAATCGGCTTAGCTTTCACAGCAGCTATAGAGATTATTTTCTCAGCTTTATTTCCATTTTTATCTAGGACTCTTACTGTAATGTCTTTTTTAGCAACTGTACTTATTGTTCCTTTGATTGATTTTGTTGTTGCATCGTAAGTTAGACCTGTTTCCCCATTTGGTAACGAAACTTTAATGTTTGTATCGTCTACACCTACTCCTGCTCCATCCGATAAACCAAGAGGAAGACTGAACTCTTTTCCAACTTCTACAAGCGTATTATTCAATCCAATTGTTGGAATTTCGCGATCACCATCTTTAGAATTATTACTGTCATTTTCATCACTTGAAACTTCTTGGGCAACTACTTTTGCTTGAATTTTTGTTTGATCTTTAACTACTTGATCTTTCAAAGTGATTTCACCAGTAGTTGAATTAACACTAATTCCTTCTTTCTCACCACTTGTAATACGCCATTGATTATCAGTTCCCTTAGTAGCGATAACCGTTGTTCTTTCTTGAGGAGTTTTCGTCACATTCCCATTATCTTCTAATCGATTAGTGTCCGTTGGAGTGTATGTCACTTCCACTTTATTGACATTTGTTTCATTTGTATTATAACCAATTCTTACATCACCGTTGTTGTCAGGAGTTACTGTTGGTTTTGTTGGTTTAATTTTCACTTTAACTTTTACAGTTTTAGTCTTTGTTTGTGTTGCAGCAAAAGGTCCGTTTGCTGGACCACTAGCCGGTAACGTCACTCTTACTTCACGATCGACTTCGTCTCCACCGCGTCCTGTTACAGTAAGCCCTGACACCCATGCATAAGTAGTTCCTTCTGGTAATTCTTTCGATCCATTAATTAGCATTACTGCTGCTCTTGCTTGGTCGCTTGTTAATGAATCCCCACTATTTACTGTAACTTTATTAGTATCATTAGCACCTACATCAAATACCGTATGAACAATTTCACCTTCACGTCTTAATTTCGATAATTCATCTGTAGCCCTTGCAACGTATCTACCTGTTGGATAAGTTGCTCCTAGAAGATATTTATACTCTCCAGCTCCTGCATCGATGGATTTATTAATTTCTCTAGGCATAACATGCTCTCCAGAATTAGCTTTCGGCGGTACATCTTTGAATACTTTTCGCCCATTCTCTTCTGTTTCTTTTTTTATAAACCAATTCATGCCTCCTGTTAATCCTTCGTTTTTATAATAATCAGGATCATAGAACCAGTTAGGTTTAAGATGAACTCCTGCAAAATCATACAACTTATTAACAAGTGGGAATGATCGATACACTCTATACGGTATTTCTTTAGTCGTTGTAGCACCATTTGCAAATGTAATAGTCGCTGTAGCTCGTCTATCTTGGTAATCAAGATTTAAATTTTCTGTATCAAATGTAACATCAACTGTAGCACCGTTAGGTAACTCTTCTAATTGTCCACCTTCATTTACTCGTACTAATGTTCTCTTATCATCATCCGTTAATTTTTCATATTGGATAAAGTTAATTACTGGACGTACATTTAAGTTATACCCAACTTTGAAGAATCCTAGACTTTGTTTTTCAGTTTCATTTCCTGAAGTATCTGCTGTTTTAGCGATTAACTCATAAGATGCTGGATCAACAGTCTTAATAAGACTACCTAATACTGTTTCACCATTAGGATTAGTTAGCTCTTGACCATTTCTAACGACTTGAGTTTCAACACCATCTTTTTTCACCCAAACATTTAACTTATTACGAACACTATTAGTGTTTGAATCCGTTACATCATCTTTATCATAGTTATCTGTTACTTTTACAAGTGAAGATGCTGTGATAGAAGTATCTGTTAATCTTGGAGCATCATCTGCTGAAGTTCCCAAGTTGTTAGAGTCTGAACGTTCTACTACTGGTTTCGTTGAATCGATTGGTACGAAGTATAAGTTTACAACATTTGTTGTTGTGTTTTGGTTTTCATTATTACGTTCTGCTAATGATTGTCCATTCACGTATTTTGGACGTAAGTAAACTTGCGCTTTATGAATAGCTCGTTCACCATTCACAACATTATTTAATGTAAATCCTGGTAATCCATTTACTTCTCCAATTGTTACATTTTGAAGAGTTGTACCTGTTCCGTTAGCTTTACCATTCTCAACCAATTTATTCGCAGAGTTACTTACAGGTTGTCCTCCTCTTAATCTATCTTTGTCTACTAAGTCAAGAACATTGATATAGTCTCCATCTTTAAGGAAGGCTGTACCAGACATGCCGAAGCCATCTTCGCGTCTTTCAGCTTTACCTTTATTAACCCCTTGCGTTGCAACAAATGATGGATTTTCTGTATGGTTAACCGACCAACCTTCGCGAAGGTTTAACACTTTTAACACGTCATTAAAGTTAAACGACTGACCTTTCGTTGCATCATAGTAATAAATCAAACTACGGTTACTATTCACTCGATTATCAGATGGGTCATTTGACCATGCAAATCCTTTATCTGTATCACGCCCCGGAACTTTTAATCCTTCGATATTTTCGAATTTATAATCATTTCTGATATTTGCAAAACGAGTAACGAATCCTGCTCCGTTATCCTTATTCGGTGCTGTTTGAAGCCAAGCACGTTTTTTATCTTTGGTAATTACGATTTCTCCAGTATCAGAGATTTTAATATCATCATCACTTAGATTTAATCGAGGATTAGCATTTCGTAACGCAATACGAATACCTGTTTTTTCAGCATCATTTAACGTTTGATCATTAGCTTGAATAATACGGTTTGAAGAGTTTTCAGTGATTTCCAATCTTCCTGTAACAAGTTCTGAAGCGCTCGCACCTGAAAGTGTTGATATGCCATGTTTTACTCTCGTAACTGCATAAAGTTCTTCCCCTTCTTCTAAACCATTTGGACGTTTAGCTCCATAATCACTAGGTTCAAAAATCACGCTCGTACTATTACCAGCAACTTCTTTTTCTGCTAAGAATGTATTCGGATCTTTACTACTATATAATCTTACAAATCGAGTTGAATCTCTGTTAACATTTCCTGCTCCATCTCCTTTAGGAACAACATTAGAAACTTCGATTCTAGGTTTATTTCCTGCTTGACCATATAGAAGTTCTCCAGCAGTTGTTCTTTCTGCTGTACCATCTACAGCTTTTTTCAATGTAGGTGCGGATGGAGTGATAGCATAATAAACTGGCTTTTCAATAGTTGCAGGCGCAAATACCGTTCTAGTCTTACTATTATTATCGTTAATATCAGATGCTGTCGTAAAATTCACCTTAATCTTACCGGTATAATGCCCCATACGAACAGTGGCACCTTTTGATGCATCCGCGGGATTAGAAGATATCCCACGTGAACCTCCTGGTCTTTCCAATTCATAAGTTATTCCTTCTGGTAAGTAGGCTTTCCCTCTATCTTCTTTAGTTTCTGTGTCCACTACTTTCCAATAATCTACCGCAGAAATATTGTTTGTTCCACCTGTAACTTCAATCGATTGGTTATTGCTTAATCCAATAATTGGCTTATCAGCATCCTCGGTTCTATACGTATTTTTTAATTCTAAGTCGATGACACGATACTTGAACTTAAAGGTACTAACATCTGTCGAACCACTTCCTGTAACACGAATCGTTGCTTCGTGTTCTCCTAACGTTTGTGTATCCGATACTGTTCCACTTGCTAGGCGTTCGCTGTATGCATTTGCTTCACTATTTCTATTAGTTTGACGACCACCTGCATAGTTCGTTCCAGCCATTCCACGTGGTAAGTTTTGAATATTGATATCTTGGATAATTCCAGAATCATCCCATACTTTTAATTCTGGATTAAACGTTGCACCTCGTATAACCGTGAAAATAGGAGTTGTCGAAGTTGTTCCTAATGATATACCATTGATTGTTGCTTGTGGTTTCGCTGAGTCTTTGACGTTGAAGGTAACCGTTTTACGAATTTCTGCCGGTGCGTAGATAGTCATCCCATTAGCTGTCGTTGTCCCATTTTGTGCATTAGTTGGGAATAAAACTTTCGCTTCTTTTTGCACCGTTCCAACTGTCGTTAATGGAGTATTTTCACCCCCATTTACCCATTGGAATTGCATATGAGCCGGGAAGTATAAGTCGTTGTCCACAGTTGTTCCATTTACTGTGGTTGCTAAGAAATTGTGTGGGTCTCCTTGAGGTGTATTTGGTACAACTGTTTTTGGAGAATTTTTCAACACAACATCCGCAATAGTATATTGGAATTTATAGTTTTTCGTATTTCCATTCGCATCACTAACTGATACCGTTGCTTCTTGGATTCCTAAATTTGCGGTTGTTGCAACCACATTATCTTTAGTCAATTGATAAGTCGTTCCGCTCGGAAGATTCGTTTTGGCATTATCACGATTTCCTTCTTTATTGAACCAAACACCCTCTGGAACGCCAGATATCTTAAAGGTTGACACAGTACCTGAATTATCAGCTACTTTGAATGTAGGATTAAATGTAGCCCCACGGAAGATTACGAAACGATTATCACTAGCACGTTCCGTCAATGCTCTTCCATTCATCATAACAGTAGGTGCATCTCTATCAGGGTTTTTCGCTGTATCTTGATTAGTGTCACTTGTGTCACTGTTTAAGAATGTAGCTGTTGCTGTTACGTTTGATAGGTCTTTTACGGTTGGTTCTGTAATCGTAATTTTACCGGTACTACTGTCTACTGTAATTCCATTTGGACGTGTCCCTTGAATCCCCCATGAATTTCCATCTTTTTTAGCAATAATCGTTTTAGGATTAGTTTCATTTGTAGGAACGTATTGGAATGTTACTTTATCTGTATCTCCTTGTGGCGTAATGCTAACTGTACCATCTTGAGGTCCAACTACTAAAGGTTTTGTAGGTTTTGTCCCTTTCATTGGATCGATAGTCGTCATTTGTCCATCTGGATAAATAACTTTAATTTGGTTTGTACGACCTACAGTTGTGTCATATTCAAACTTCACACCATTATTTACTAAGTCTGGGTTTAGTTCTTTTACTTTTCTTAAGACTTCGTCTTTAACACTTTGCTTAACAGCACCATTTTGAACATCATTTCCTGTAAGCATACGAACAGGTGGTTCATTTGGCACTGCTGATAATACTTTAACTGTTAGTGTTTTAGATGGATTGGCAGTATTTGTCCAGTTACCAGCTTTATCTTTTGCATTTAGCGTAACAGTTAAACCACCAGTAGGAATTTTATATTTTCCACCATCTTGGTTTAATTGAATTTTCAAGTCACCTTTAATAGTGTCTCTTTTACCGTTAGCTCCTGTTACTCCACCGTCAGCTGTATAAGTTGTAGCTCTGGAGTTATAAGTTCCATTAATGGCATAGTTAGCATTTGTTCCTTTGGCGAATGCATCCATTCCATCCCCTAAGTTATCATCTTGCATTTGTACTTTTAATGAAACTTTACCATCTGTGCTTGGTGTTACGAATAATGTTACTTGGTTATTCGCTGGAGTTGTTGCCAATGTTTTTCCATTTTCACCTACTTGGATTGTAGGAGCCATACCGTCTCCAACTACTGTAGTACTAGCTGACATATCAGACCTTACATCTGTATGTTTTACATTTTTATAGTCTAAGTACGCTGAAGTTGGAATAATAGATTGGGCGTAGTATTTACCACTTTTAATTTGAACGCCATTAAAGACCGCATTCCCACTACTATTTGCGTTTACTGTAGCAACTTTTTCTGTCTTTTTAACTCCATTTTCTACATATTCACGGAATAATGTAATTGGATAACCATTCGTACCGTTTGATACCGTTAGGTTTTTCGTTTGACCACGAGAGTTTGTTAGATTTTCTGTGAATACCGGAGTTTTTGGTTTAATCGCAAACTTGATATTCAAGAAGTCCGCAGAGCCATCATTAAACTTACGTTTTACTTTATATTCTACTAAACCTGGCTTATCAGCACCGTGCATCCCGATTTGAGAAGCAGATAATTTATTCCCTTCTTTATCATAGAATTCAAATGTTTGACCAGCCGCATTCGCTCTATAACTTGATGAAGGTTGGTCACTTCCAGGTCTTGCAGTATATTGGTGCATGTCAAAGTTACTGTTATATCTACCTGAGTCATCAAATCCTAAGATACCATCAGCCTTAAAAGGTGCATAGTCAAAGTCATGTCCACCAAATCCATATGCTCCTTGAGGATATGCTGTATTATAATGTTTTCCTTGATTAATTAAGAATGTACCATTCCCAACTACGTGTAATGGATAGTTATCTGTATCAGATCTATCATATTTATGACGTCCGTGCCATTGTTGCGCTAAGATACGGCGACCCCATTGTTGAACACGATATCCAGCTGCATAGTACAGTTTATCCATTTGCGTATTGTTCGTGTTAGTTGTTTTAAACGAAATAGTATATTTATCACGTCCATGTAGTTGGAAACGATAAACAGCCGCTGTATTGTCAGCAATTTTTTCGAACATATCATCAGATTTTGCTGTTTCTCCAGCATCACCTTCTAAGCGACGGTTATAGTAACCGGGACTTCCATTTGTTCTTGCTAATCCTTCTAAACTATTTTCATTTGCGCCATCTGTTCTAATTCCAATTTGTGTACCATGGAATAAATTATTTCGAACTCTAGAGCCTAAATCTCCTGTACCTGCTACTTCTTCTGCAACTCCAACTTGAGGAGTTCTTTCAATCGTAATACTGCTATTGTCTACTACTTGTCCTTTTGGAATAGAGAAGAAGGCATACCCATCGTGTTGATCTTCGTGGGCAGCATTAAAGGTAATTGTCCATAAATATCCGCCCTTAACTTCGTTTACTTCTTCATATACTAAACGTTTAACATCTCTTACTGGAGAGTGAGTTCTGTTATTGGCTACTAAACTTTCTGTAAACGTGTGGAATAAATAAGTGTATTTATCATATGGAGATGAACCTTTTTGACCATCTTCATAGTAGAATTCTTTAGCAGTAGCGTAAGGCGTTGTATATGCATTAGGGAATCTAGAATCTCTAACACGATCATCTGCTGCACGTTCATGACGATTTGCAGGTAGTACTGCTTCAAGTTGAAGACTAGGTTGATTGTTAAGGAACCCTTCAGTAAAGTCACGAGCTTGTTTAAGATTAGCTAATGCTTTATTGAAATCTTCTTCAGACAACACTCCATTTTCATCAACAAGTCCAAGTTTTTCATTTAACTTATCGTAGTTACCTTTGATGGCAGCTACTTTAGCAGCGTCTGCTCCATTGTCTTGTAAGTACTTAACAATTTTACGCATTTCTTCTGCTAATGCATAATTGTCCGTACCGTTTGTGTAGGTTGGTAATTCTTTAGATTCAGTTACTTTATTAGAAGTCGCTGCTCCTACTGTTGGAGTTGCGTTTTCGCTATCTACTGGTTGAACTTCTGTAGTTCTTCCTTTTCTTCCACGAGCACTTCTAGCAGGTATTGCTGTTTCACTATTCGAAGCTTCTACCTCAGCACTACGATCTTTTTCTGATTTTTTAGTTTCTTCTTCAGAAACTTTACTTTCTTGTTTTTTTAATAACGCTTCTACAGAAGAAATGGTTCCCTTTACAAGTGTTAATTGTTGATTCACTTGTTCTTGTGTAGCTTCTTTATCCCCAAGCAGTTTTTTAGCTTCTACAATTACTGTATTAAACTTCTCTTTTTCTTCATCGCCTTTTACATTTGTTAATTTACTTTCTAGTTCTATTAAAGCTGTTTGTAAATCAGTGATGTTTACTGAAGAAGTATTGATGACTTTATTTTCCAAAGCATCTTGATTTACATCATTTAACAGAGTTGAGTTTCCAGTCTCTTTCTCAACTTGCCGATCAGGAGTAACAGAAGCTTGCGTAGACACTTCAGCTGGCTTGTTTATTTCCTTAGTATTTTCTGGCCTTCCACTAGTTCCAGATGAATCCCCTCCACTATTCATTGTAGTTTCTAACTGATGAGCATTAGGTTTAGCAGTTGCTGGAGTTACAAGTTCTGCAGCAGCTACACCTCCTCCATTAGCAAAAAACATTAATGCTGCTACGGCAACACTTGCAGCACCAAAATGGTACTTACGAATAGAATAACGGTATAATTTTTCACCATTATCATTAGACTTTTTACCAAACATAAACATGTCCTTTCTATTGTTTCAGTAGAATAAATTTAAAATCTTTTAAAGATACTATCCCAACAATATATTAATGTTTTTCAAGTGAAAAATCAAGTATTTACATAAATATCATCTAAAAATGTAAGCGCTGTAACGTTGATGTTTCAAGGTATTTTCACACGTTATATATATATATATATATATATATATATATATGCAATCCTTATTATACAGTCTTTTTAGACTATATAGTATAAAAAATTTAATATAAATAAAAAACAGATCTTACCTTTTGCTTCGGAAAAATCTGTCATTATTTTATTTTAAACGGTAGACTGCCTATCCTTACATTTTATAGACAGCGGATTGATGAAAGCTTATTATTGGGTAAAGAGCTTCTCCCGAAAAACTCCAACCACGGCTTGCGAACCTCATCTTTGCTGGTTTCTCTATATTTTTTTAGTTCCAAGAACGCCATCTTTACCGTTAGTGCTAATCTTTACAACAGCGCCTCAAATTCAGCGACTGTCATGCCCAATTGTTCACTAGCAACCTCAGCTGTCAGAAGACCTTGGCGGACTAGATTTACTAACATAGACAAACTTCCTTCAACTTTTCCACGCTCTAAACCTTGTTCAATGCCTTCTGCGAGACCACGTTCAATACCTTCCGCCCTAGCTGTTTCCAAGGCATAGTCCTGTGCTAACAAGGCTTGTTCTTCACGCATACGTAGTTGACTAAACATTTTCCTGTCCTCCTCGGGCCAGCTATTATAGTCTAGCAGTTGAGCTGCTTGACTGATGATTCGCTCTGGTTGCTGGGTAAAGGGTTTATTCCCGAAAAACTCCAACCAGGGTTTGCGAACCTCGTCTTTACTGGTTTCTCTGTATTTTTTAAGTTTTAAGAGTGCTATTATTGTGACGTTCTTACAATAGTGCCTCAAACTCATCGACTGTCATGCCCAATTGCTGACTGGCAACTTCAGAAGTCAGAAGACCTTGGCGAACGAGATTTAGTAGCATAGACAAACTTCCTTCAACTTTCCCACGCTCTAAACCTTGTTCAATGCCTTCCGCCCTAGCTGTTTCCAAGGCATAGTCCTGTGCTAACAAGGCTTGTTCTTCGCGCATACGTAGTTGACTAAACATTTTCCTGTCCTCCTCGGACCAGCTCTTGTAGTCCAGCAGTTGATCTGCCTGACTGATGGCTCGCTCTGGTTCTTGGGTAAAGGGTTTATTCCCGAAAAACTCCAACCATGGTTTACGAACCTTGTCTTTGCTGGTTTCTCTGTATTTTTTTAATTCCAAGAATGCCATCTTGACTAGATGGTTTTCCTGCCCATTATTGGTGATAGTTAATACCTCACCTGTCGTATCCTCTCGCATACTAAAGCTATGAAAAGCTAAATCATCTTGGAAATAATTACTATCTACAATAGCGATTGCGTATACTGGGGCAATATGTTTGTAGCTCTGGTGTGTATCACCTTCTTGTTGGCGAATTTTTTCGAGGTTTTGATTGACCTGACTACACAGATAAGCCCACAGGCGATTGATGAAAAAATTCTGATGATGTACTTGAATCTCAATGATTACTTGCGTTCCATTATCTAGTTCAGCTAAAACGTCTATACTGGTATAGAAATCCTGGGCCGAGTAGGGCAGGGAAGGCAAGACGTGAATGTTACTTCCCTCCAAAATGGTCACATTTTTGGTTGGTAAATCCAACATATCGCGAATAAATTGACAAGTGATTTCTGGATTGCTAAAGATTTTCTTAGCAACCAAGTCATTGGTTGGGCTGATGCCCAGATGACGTACAGTCATATTTCTTCTCCTTTCATTATACCATAGTTTTAAATCTAGATTGACTAGATTCGATGGTTCTATCTATTTATTCGGAAAAAGTAGAAAGAGTAGATAGAATTAGGAGAAATTTCAAACGATATTATTTATCTGAAAACGATGGACGCCCACCATAGATATTATAAATCTGATAAAAAACAAAAGAGCTAGCCTAAGCTAACTCTTACCCTATGCGGAGAGAGGGACTTGAACCCTCACGACCTAAAGCGGTCACAGGATCCT
>NZ_CAUQWY010000039.1:0-14761 GCF_963521865.1 uncultured Streptococcus sp. | reverse complement strand
ATGAGCCTAACCAAATCGATATTATTTGGTTAGGTGAATTAGTGAAGCGTTTAGGCAATTCGCCATATAGCGATTGCCGTCAAGAGACTAGGAACTTTAGTTCCAGTCTCTTGTAACGATTTACATCTTCTCAGGTGCTTCTACTCCAAGCAAGCGAAGGGCTTCTTTGAGAACGACTGCGGTTGCGTAGCTGAGGGCTAAACGGCTGTCGCGTTCTAGACTTTCATCCAAGATACGTGTATGTGCATAGTATTTGTTAAAGGCTTGAGCCAGGCTAATTGCAAATTTAGCAATGATAGAAGGTTCAAAGTTATCCGCCGCACGGTTGATAATACGTGGGAAGTCTTGGATGAGTTTGATGATTTCCCAACTTTCAGCATCATTTAAACTGTAATTAGCTTCTGTTTCTGGTTTGAAGTCTGCTTTACGTAAAATCGATTGGATACGAGCATAGGCATATTGTACATAAGGACCAGTTTCCCCCTCGAAGGATACCATAGTCTCTAGGTCGAAGTCGTATCCATTTGTACGGTCGGTCTTGAGGTCATAGAATTTAATGGCTCCAACCCCAACAGCATGCGCTACCTGGTCTTTGTTTTCTAGTTCAGGATTTTTAGCCTCGATTTGGGCTTTGGCACGGCTAACAGCCTCTGCAACAGTAGGCTCTAGCAAGATGACATTCCCTTTACGAGTAGAGAGTTTCTTCCCTTCTTTTGTAACCAAACCAAAAGGAACGTGGGTAATGTTGTCACTCCAGTCGTAGCCCATCTCTTGCAAGACAGCTTTAAGTTGTTTAAAGTGGGCAGATTGCTCTTGACCAACGACGTAGATAGATTTAGCAAATTGGTATTCGTTTTTACGATAAAGGGCTGCAGCCAAGTCACGTGTGATGTAGAGAGTTGCACCATCAGATTTCTTGATGAGGGCTGGATGTTCAATTCCATATTTCTCAAGATTTACAACCTGGGCACCTTCTGATTCAACAAGAAGGCCTTTTTCAGAAAGAATGTCTACAACTGCATCCATCTTATCGTTGTAGAAGGCTTCTCCGTTGTAGCTGTCAAATTCGACTTGCAATTCATTGTAAAGGCGGTTAAATTCCACCAAACTTTCATCACGGAACCATTGCCAAAGTGCGAGAGCTTCCTCGTCTCCATTTTCAAGTTTACGGAACCATTCGCGTGCTTCTTCATCCAAACTTGGGTCATTTTCAGCCTCAGCATTGATGCGGACGTAGAGTTTAAGGAGTTCATCAATTGGATGAGCTTTGACAGCTTCTTCGTCACCCCATTTTTTGTAGGCGACAATCAACATCCCAAACTGTTTACCCCAGTCTCCCAAATGGTTGACCTTGACTGTTTGATAACCGATTTTTTGGAAAATATGTGATAAGCTATCTCCGATAACAGTTGAGCGCAGGTGACCAATAGAGAATGGTTTAGCGATATTCGGACTAGACATGTCGATAACAACATTTTCTTGTTTACCAATGTTTTGATCAGCATAGTGTTCTTTTTCAGTGATAACAGCTTGCAATACTTGAGCAGAAATGGCAGATTTATCAAGGAAAAAGTTGACGTAAGGTCCTGTTGCGACAACCTTTTCAAAGGCTTGGCTGTTAATTTTTTCAGCCAGTTCAGCTGCAATCATTTGAGGTGCCTTACGTTCGACTTTTGCAAGAGAAAAAGCAGGGAAAGCGATGTCTCCCATTTCTGAGTTTTTAGGGGTTTCTAGTAAATTTAAAATAGCCTCTTGGTCCAGGCTATCAATGACGCTAGCCAACTCGCTAGCAATCAATTCTTTTGTATTCATTAAGAGCTCCTTTTTGGACTTTTCTACTATTTTATCACAATTTTAAAGAAAGAAGAAAAAATTTTTGAAATCTCCTATTTTTTTGGTATAATATAGTTATAAAATTAGTTATAAATATTCACATAAGAGGATTTTATGAGAAAAAGAGATCGTCATCAGTTAATAAAAAAAATGATTACTGAGGAGAAATTAAGTACACAAAAAGAAATTCAAGATCGGTTGGAGGCGCACAATGTTTTTGTGACGCAGACAACCCTGTCTCGTGATTTGCGCGAAATCGGCTTGACCAAGGTCAAGAAAAATGATATGGTGTATTATGTACTAGCAAATGAGACAGAAAAGATTGATTTGGTGGAATTTTTGTCTCATCATTTAGAAGGTGTTGCAAGAGCAGAGTTTACCTTGGTACTTCATACCAAATTGGGAGAAGCCTCTGTTTTGGCAAATATTGTAGATGCAAACAAGGATGAATGGATTTTAGGAACAGTTGCTGGTGCCAATACCTTATTGGTCATTTGTCGAGACCAGCACGTTGCCAAACTCATGGAAGATCGTTTGCTAGATTTGATGAAAGATAAGTAAGGTCTTGGGAGTTGCTCTCAAGACTTATTTTTGACAAGGAGAGACGGAAAATGGCGACAGAAAAGCTATCACCCGGCATGCAACAGTATGTGGATATTAAAAAGCAATATCCAGATGCTTTTTTGCTCTTTCGGATGGGTGATTTTTATGAATTATTTTATGAGGATGCGGTCAATGCTGCGCAGATTCTGGAAATTTCCTTAACGAGTCGCAACAAGAATGCGGACAATCCGATTCCTATGGCGGGGGTCCCCTATCATTCTGCCCAACAGTACATCGATGTCTTGATTGAGCAGGGTTATAAGGTGGCTATTGCAGAGCAGATGGAAGATCCTAAACAAGCAGTTGGGGTTGTGAAACGAGAGGTTGTTCAGGTCATTACGCCAGGGACAGTTGTCGATAGTAGTAAGCCGGATAGTCAGAACAACTTCTTGGTTGCCATAGACCGTGATGGCAATCAATTTGGCTTAGCTTATATGGACTTGGTGACGGGTGATTTTTATGTGACAGGTCTTTTGGATTTTACGCTGGTTTGTGGAGAAATCCGCAATCTCAAGGCGCGCGAAGTGGTGTTGGGTTATGACATGTCTGAGGAAGAAGAACAAATCCTCAGTCGCCAGATGAATCTGGTGCTTTCCTATGAAAAAGAAGGCTTTGAAGACCTTCATTTACTGGATTCACGATTGGCAACTGTGGAGCAAGCAGCCTCTAGTAAATTGCTCCAGTATGTTCATCGGACTCAGATGAGGGAATTGAACCACCTCAAGCCTGTTATCCGCTATGAAATCAAAGATTTCTTGCAGATGGATTATGCGACCAAGGCTAGTCTGGATTTGGTTGAGAATGCTCGTTCAGGCAAGAAGCAAGGCAGCCTTTTCTGGCTTTTGGATGAAACCAAAACAGCTATGGGTATGCGGCTCTTGCGTTCTTGGATTCATCGCCCCTTGATTGATAAGGAACGAATTATCCAACGTCAAGAAGTGGTGCAGGTCTTTCTCGACCATTTCTTTGAGCGCAGTGATTTGACAGACAGTCTCAAGGGTGTTTATGACATTGAGCGCTTGGCTAGTCGTGTTTCTTTTGGCAAGACCAACCCAAAGGATCTCTTGCAGTTGGCGGCCACCTTATCTAGTGTGCCACGGATTCGTGCGATTTTAGAAGGAATGGAGCAACCTGCTCTAGCTTATCTCATCGCACAACTGGATGGAATCCCTGAGTTGGAGAGTTTGATTAGCTCAGCGATTGCTCCTGAGGCTCCTCATGTGATTACGGATGGGGGAATTATCCAGACTGGATTTGATGAGACCTTAGACAAGTACCGTCGCGTTCTCAGAGAAGGGACTGGTTGGATTGCTGAGATTGAGGCTAAGGAACGCGAAAACTCTGGTATCAGCACGCTTAAGATTGACTACAATAAAAAGGATGGCTACTATTTCCATGTGACCAATTCGCAACTGGGAAATGTGCCTGCTCACTTTTTCCGCAAGGCGACGCTGAAAAATTCAGAACGTTTTGGAACCGAAGAATTAGCGCGTATCGAGGGAGATATGCTGGAGGCGCGTGAGAAGTCAGCTAATCTAGAGTACGAAATTTTTATGCGTATTCGTGAAGAGGTCAGCAAATACATCCAGCGTTTGCAGGTTCTAGCTCAAGGAATTGCGACGGTTGATGTCCTGCAAAGTCTAGCAGTTGTGGCCGAAAGCCAGCATTTGATTCGACCTGAGTTTGGAGATAATTCGCGAATTGATATCCAGAAAGGGCGCCATGCTGTCGTTGAAAAGGTTATGGGGGCTCAGACCTATATTCCAAATACGATTCAGATGGCAGAAGACACCAGTATCCAATTGATTACAGGGCCCAACATGAGCGGGAAGTCAACCTACATGCGTCAGTTAGCCATGACGGCGATTATGGCCCAGATGGGTTCCTATGTTCCTGCTGAAAGCGCCCATTTACCGATTTTTGATGCGATTTTTACCCGTATCGGAGCAGCAGATGACTTGGTTTCAGGTCAATCAACCTTCATGGTGGAGATGATGGAGGCCAATAATGCCATTTCGCATGCAACCAAAAATTCCTTGATTCTCTTTGATGAGTTAGGTCGTGGAACTGCAACTTACGACGGTATGGCTCTTGCTCAGTCTATCATCGAATACATTCATGAACATATCGGAGCCAAGACCCTCTTTGCGACCCACTACCATGAGTTGACTAGTCTGGAATCTAGCTTGGAACACTTGGTCAATGTCCACGTGGCAACTTTGGAGCAGGATGGGCAGGTTACCTTCCTTCACAAGATTGAACCAGGGCCAGCTGATAAATCCTATGGCATCCATGTTGCCAAGATTGCTGGCTTACCAGCAGACCTTTTAGCAAGGGCGGATAAGATTTTGACTCAGTTAGAGAATCAAGGCACAGAAAATCCTACTCCCATGAGACAAACAAGTGCTGTCACTGAACAGATTTCACTCTTTTATACGACTGAAGAACATCCTATCCTAGCAGAATTAGCTAAACTGGATATTTACAATATGACACCTATGCAGGCTATGAATGTCTTGGTCGAGTTAAAACAGAAACTATAAAGAGAAAATTACTGGTTATTCTAGCTGTATCAAGGAGTCTTCTTTGACAATCCCCCACTTTTTTGCTAGAATAACATCACACAAACAGAATGAGAAGGAGCTGACGCATTGTCGCTCCCTTTTGTCTATTTTTTAAGGAGAAAGTATGCTGATTCAGAAAATCAAAACCTACAAGTGGCAGGCCTTGGCTTCGCTCCTGATGACAGGCTTGATGGTTGCTAGTTCACTTTTGCAACCGCGTTATTTGCAGGAAGTGTTAGACGCCCTCCTTGCTGGGAAATATGAAGCTATTTATAGTATCGGGGCTTGGTTGATTGGTGTAGCCCTGGTAGGTCTGGTTGCTGGTGGGCTCAATGTTGTCCTCGCAGCCTATATTGCCCAAGGAGTTTCATCTGACCTTCGGGAGGATGCCTTCCGTAAAATCCAAACCTTTTCTTATGCCAATATTGAACAATTTAATGCGGGAAATCTAGTCGTTCGCATGACAAATGATATCAACCAGATTCAGAACGTGGTCATGATGACCTTCCAAATTCTGTTCAGACTTCCCCTCTTGTTCATCGGTTCGTTTATCTTGGCGGTTCAAACCTTACCTTCTCTGTGGTGGGTGATTGTTCTCATGGTAGTCTTGATTTTTGGTTTGACTGCTGTCATGATGGGGATGATGGGACCTCGTTTTGCCAAGTTTCAAACCCTTCTTGAGCGCATTAATGCTATTGCCAAGGAGAATCTGCGCGGCGTTCGCGTGGTCAAGTCCTTTGTCCAAGAAAAAGAGCAATTTACTAAGTTTACGGAGGTTTCAGACGAGCTTCTTGGTCAAAACCTTTACATTGGTTATGCCTTTTCAGTAGTGGAACCTTTTATGATGTTGGTCGGTTATGGGGCGGTATTTCTCTCTATTTGGCTGGTTGCTGGGATGGTTCAGTCGGATCCGTCAGTTGTTGGTTCCATTGCTTCCTTTGTCAATTACCTAAGCCAGATTATCTTTACCATTGTTATGGTTGGATTTTTGGGAAATTCTGTCAGTCGTGCTATGATTTCTATGCGTCGTATTCGAGAAATTCTGGACGCAGAGCCAGCCATGACCTTCAAGGATGTCCCAGATGAAGAGTTAGTCGGAAGTCTTAGCTTTGAAAATGTGACCTTTACCTATCCAATGGACAAGGAACCGATGCTGAAAGATGTGACCTTTACTATTGAACCTGGCCAAATGATTGGTGTCGTTGGAGCGACTGGTGCAGGAAAATCAACCTTGGCTCAATTGATTCCACGTCTCTTTGACCCACAGGAAGGGGCCATCAAAATTGGAGGTAAGGATATTCGAGAAGTGAGTGAAGGAACCCTGCGTAAAACAGTTTCTATCGTTCTTCAACGTGCTATTCTTTTTAGTGGAACGATTGCAGATAACTTGAGACAGGGTAAGGGAGATGCTACTCTATTTGAAATGGAGCGCGCAGCCAATATTGCCCAGGCTAGTGAATTCATTCATCGTATGGAGAAAACCTTTGAAAGTCCAGTTGAGGAACGGGGAACCAACTTCTCTGGCGGGCAAAAACAAAGGATGTCGATTGCGCGTGGGATTGTCAGCAATCCACGTATTCTGATTTTTGACGATTCGACCTCGGCTTTGGATGCCAAGTCAGAGCGCCTAGTCCAAGAAGCCTTGAATAAGGATTTGAAGGGAACAACAACCATTATCATCGCGCAAAAAATTAGCTCGGTTGTCCATGCAGACAAGATCTTGGTTCTAGATCAAGGACGATTGATTGGTCAAGGCAGGCATGCAGACTTAGTTGCCAATAATGCCGTTTACCGTGAAATCTATGAAACACAGAAAGGAAAGGAGGAATAAAATGAAGACAGTTCAATTTTTCTGGCATTACTTTAAGGTCTATAAGTTCTCATTTGTGGTTGTTATTTTGATGCTGGTTCTATCAACTCTTGCCCAAGCCCTCTTTCCGGTCTTTTCTGGACAAGCGGTAACAGAGCTAGCCAATTTAGTTCAAGCTTATCAAGATGGCAATCCAGAACTTGTTTGGCAAAGCCTATCAGGAATCATGGTCAATCTTGGCCTGCTAGTTTTGGTTTTATTTATCTCCAGTGTGATATACATGTGTCTTATGACGCGTGTGATTGCAGAATCGACCAACGAGATGCGCAAAGGCCTCTTCGGTAAGCTTGCTCGGTTGACGGTTTCTTTCTTTGACCGCCGACAAGATGGCGATATCCTGTCTCGTTTTACTAGTGATTTGGATAATATCCTCCAAGCCTTTAATGAAAGTTTGGTTCAGGTCATGAGCAATATTGTTTTATACATTGGTCTGATTTTTGTCATGTTTTCGAGAAATGTGACGCTGGCGCTCATCACCACTGCCAGCACACCAGTGGCCTTCCTCATGCTAATTTTCATCGTGAAAATGGCACGCAAATACACCAACCTCCAGCAGAAAGAGGTAGGGAAGCTCAACGCCTATATGGATGAGAGTATCTCAGGCCAAAAAGTCGTGATTGTGCAAGGGATTCAAGAGGATATGATGGCAGGATTTCTTGAACAAAATGAGCGCGTGCGCAAGGCAACCTTTAAAGGAAGAATGTTCTCAGGAATTCTTTTCCCTGTCATGAATGGGATGAGTCTGGTTAATACAGCCATCGTCATCTTTGCTGGTTCAGCTGTACTTTTGAATGATAAGTCTATCGAAACAAGTACAGCCCTAGGTTTGATTGTTATGTTTGCCCAATTTTCACAGCACTACTACCAGCCTATTATTCAAGTTGCGGCTAGTTGGGGAAGCCTTCAGTTAGCCTTTACAGGTGCTGAACGGATTCAGGAAATGTTTGACGCAGAGGAAGAAATTCGACCTGAAAAGGCTCCAACCTTCACTAAGTTGCAAGAAGGTGTCGAAATCAGTCATATTGATTTTTCATACTTGCCTGATAAACCTATTTTGAAAGATGTCAGTATTTCTGCCCCTAAAGGCCAGATGACAGCGGTTGTTGGGCCGACAGGGTCAGGGAAAACGACTATTATGAACCTTATCAATCGCTTTTATGATGTTGATGCTGGTGGGATTTATTTTGATGGTAAAGATGTTCGTGACTATGATTTAGATAGTCTCAGAAGTAAGGTGGGGATTGTCTTGCAAGATTCGGTCTTATTTAGCGGAACCATTCGAGACAATATCCGTTTCGGTGTACCAGATGCCAGTCAAGAAATGGTTGAGGCAGCAGCCAAGGCAACCCATATCCACGACTATATCGAAAGCTTGCCTGATAAGTACGATACTCTTATAGATGATGACCAGAGCATCTTTTCAACAGGGCAGAAGCAATTGATTTCTATCGCTCGAACCTTGATGACAGATCCAGAAGTTCTCATTCTAGATGAAGCCACTTCGAACGTAGATACGGTGACGGAAAGCAAGATTCAGCATGCCATGGAGGCGGTTGTAGCAGGTAGAACCAGTTTCGTCATTGCCCATCGTTTGAAGACCATCCTCAATGCAGACCAGATCATTGTCCTCAAAGATGGAGAAGTCATTGAACGTGGTAACCACCATGAACTCTTAAAACTAGGTGGATTCTACTCAGAACTCTATCACAATCAATTTGTCTTTGAATAAGAAAAAAGTTGTCCTATGCGGGCAGCTTTTTCTTGTCCATAAAAAATTTTTATCACGGCCTTTAAAAAAACATATTAGACGAAAGTCGTTTTGAGTGATATGATAGGACTATCGTTATACTCAATGAAAATCAAAGAGCAAACTAAGAAGCTAGCCGTAGGTTGCTCAAAGCACTGCTTTGAGGTTGTAGATAGAACTGACGAAGTCAGTAACATATATACGGTAAGGCGACGCTGACGTGGTTTGAAGAGATTTTCGAAGAGTATTAACATTCGAAAGGAGAGACATCATGCCTAGAACGGTTGTAGGAGTTGCTGCAAATCTATGTCCCGTAGATGCAGAAGGCAAAAACATTCATTCATCTGTATCTTGTAGATTCGCAGAGAGCGTTCGTCAAGTCGGTGGTCTCCCTTTAGTCATTCCTGTCGGTGATGAGTCAGTCGTACGCGACTATGTGGAAATGATTGACAAATTGATTTTGACAGGGGGCCAAAATGTCCATCCTCAGTTTTATGGAGAGAAAAAGACCATCGAAAGCGATGATTACAATCTGGTCCGTGATGAATTTGAATTGGCACTCTTGAAGGAAGCGCTCCGTCAGAATAAACCAATTATGGCAATCTGCCGTGGTGTTCAACTCGTCAATGTTGCCTTTGGTGGAACCCTCAATCAAGAAATCGAAGGTCACTGGCAAGGCCTACCTTTCGGAACATCTCACTCTATTGAGACAGTGGAAGGAAGCGTGGTGGCTAAGCTATTTGGAAAAGAAAGTCAAGTCAACTCCGTCCATCGTCAGAGTATTAAAGATTTGGCACCTAATTTCCGTGTAACTGCTATTGATCCAAGAGACCAAACCATCGAAGCGATTGAGTCTATCGACGAGCACCGCATCATCGGTTTACAGTGGCATCCAGAGTTTCTGGTCAATGAAGAAGATGGCAATTTAGAATTATTTGAGTATTTATTGAATGAACTGTAACGACTGGAACATCTAGTCGTTCTTTCTTTTATTTTTTCAAAATTTTTGGAATGTGGGTTTTTTACGCAAACGTTTGAATTATGATAAAAATTGGAGAAATTCGACAAAAAAACTTGAAAAAAACGAAGGTAAGCGTTATGATAGAAAAGAAGAAATATTGGAGGAATAACATGTCACATATTAAATTTGATTATTCAAAAGTTTTAGACAAATTTGTTGCACCACATGAAGTGGAATACATGCAATCACAAGTAACAGCAGCAGATGAATTGATTCGTAAAGGAACTGGTGCTGGTAGCGACTTCCTAGGATGGTTGGACCTTCCTGAAAACTATGACCGCGAAGAATTTGACCGCATCTTGAAAGCTGCTGAGCAAATCAAGTCAGACAGTGATGTTTTGGTTGTTATTGGTATCGGTGGATCTTACCTTGGTGCTAAAGCAGCAATCGACTTCTTGAACCACCACTTTGCTAACTTGCAAACAAAAGAAGAACGCAAGGCTCCACAAATCCTTTACGCAGGAAACTCAATCTCGTCTACTTACCTTGCTGACTTGGTGGAGTATGTTGCAGACAAAGACTTCTCAGTAAACGTGATTTCTAAATCAGGTACAACAACTGAACCAGCTATCGCTTTCCGTGTCTTCAAAGAACTTTTGGTTAAGAAATACGGTCAAGAAGAAGCCAACAAACGTATCTATGCAACAACTGACCGCCAAAAAGGTGCTGTTAAGGTTGAAGCAGATGCTAACGGTTGGGAAACATTTGTTGTTCCAGATGACATCGGTGGACGCTTCTCAGTATTGACAGCCGTTGGTTTGCTTCCAATCGCAGCATCAGGAGCTGACATCAAAGCCCTTATGGAAGGTGCTAACGCAGCTCGCAAAGACTACACTTCAGACAAAATCTCTGAAAACGAAGCTTACCAATACGCAGCAGTTCGTAACATCCTTTACCGTAAAGGCTATGCAACTGAAATCTTGGTAAACTATGAGCCATCACTTCAATACTTCTCAGAATGGTGGAAACAATTGGCTGGTGAATCAGAAGGAAAAGACCAAAAAGGTATCTACCCAACTTCAGCCAACTTCTCAACTGACTTGCACTCACTTGGTCAATTTATCCAAGAAGGAACTCGCATCATGTTTGAAACAGTTGTCCGTGTTGACAAACCTCGTAAGAACGTGATTATCCCTAGCTTGGAAGAAGACCTTGACGGACTTGGTTACCTTCAAGGAAAAGACGTTGACTTTGTAAACAAAAAAGCAACTGATGGTGTTCTTCTTGCCCACACAGATGGTGATGTACCAAACATGTACGTGACTCTTCCAGAGCAAGACGCTTTCACTCTTGGATACACTATCTACTTCTTCGAATTGGCTATCGCCCTTTCAGGTTACTTGAATGCTATCAACCCATTTGACCAACCAGGTGTTGAAGCTTATAAACGTAACATGTTTGCCCTTCTTGGAAAACCAGGATTTGAAGAATTGAGCAAAGAACTTAACGCACGTCTATAATAGAAGAAAAGAGTGGTTTGTCCACTCTTTTTACTCTCTTTATCCATAGAAATTGGACTCAGCCAAGACTTGTGATATAATATAGAGAGCAAAAAGGCAGACGCCTAGAGACTTTATAGGAGAAACTATGTCAAAAGATATCCGCGTACGTTACGCACCAAGTCCAACAGGACTACTACACATCGGAAATGCCCGTACAGCATTGTTTAACTATTTGTATGCACGCCATCATGGTGGAACATTTATCATTCGTATCGAAGATACTGACCGTAAACGTCATGTCGAGGATGGAGAACGTTCACAGCTTGAAAACCTTCGTTGGTTAGGCATGGATTGGGATGAAAGCCCAGAAACACATGAAAATTACCGCCAGTCTGAGCGTTTGGACTTGTATCAAAAATACATCGACCAACTATTAGCTGAAGGAAAAGCCTACAAATCTTATGTTACAGAAGAAGAGTTGGCAGCTGAACGCGAACGCCAAGAAGCAGCTGGCGAAACACCACGCTATATCAACGAATACCTTGGTATGAGTGAAGAGGGAAAAGCGGCTTATATCGCAGAACGTGAAGCAGCAGGAATCATCCCAACAGTTCGCTTGGCAGTCAATGAGTCAGGTATCTACAAGTGGCATGATATGGTCAAAGGTGATATCGAATTTGAAGGTGGCAATATCGGTGGTGACTGGGTTATCCAAAAGAAAGACGGTTACCCAACATACAACTTTGCCGTTGTCATCGATGACCATGATATGCAAATTTCTCACGTAATCCGTGGAGATGACCATATTGCTAATACACCAAAACAGCTTATGGTCTATGAAGCCTTTGGTTGGGAAGCTCCAGAGTTTGGTCACATGACTTTGATTATCAACTCTGAAACTGGAAAAAAATTGTCTAAACGTGACACCAACACCCTTCAGTTTATCGAAGACTACCGTAAAAAAGGTTATTTACCAGAAGCAGTTTTTAACTTTATTGCTCTTCTTGGTTGGAACCCAGGTGGCGAAGATGAGATTTTCTCTCGTGAAGAATTGATTAAACTTTTCGATGAAAACCGCCTCAGCAAGTCTCCAGCAGCCTTTGACCAGAAAAAACTAGACTGGATGAGCAATGATTATATCAAGAATGCAGACCTAGAAACTATCTTTGAAATGGCAAAACCATTCCTAGAAGAAGCAGGCCGATTGACTGACAAGGCTGAAAAATTAGTTGAGCTCTATAAACCACAAATGAAATCAGTAGATGAAATTATTCCATTGACAGATCTTTTCTTCTCAGATTTCCCAGAATTGACAGAAGCAGAGCGCGAAGTCATGGCGGGCGAAACAGTTCCAACAGTTCTTGAAGCCTTCAAAGTAAAACTTGAAGCGATGACAGATGATGAATTTGTGACAGAAAATATCTTCCCGCAAATTAAAGCAGTCCAAAAAGAAACAGGAATTAAAGGGAAAAATCTTTTCATGCCTATTCGTATCGCAGTTTCAGGTGAAATGCATGGACCAGAATTGCCAGATACGATCTTCTTGTTAGGTCGAGAAAAATCAATCCAGCATATCGAAAATATGTTAAAAGAGATCTCTAAATAAGAAGGATGCAACAATGGACATCTGGGAAACGATGTACGAGGAAGCACAGAAACTATACAATCCACATGAAGTATCTGATTTTGTTTATGCTAATCATGTCGTTGCCGCAGTAGAAGCAGAAGATGGACAAATATTTACAGGATTCTGTATGGAGGGGACCTGTGGTGTGTTCCATCTCTGCGCAGAGCGGGCGGCTCTCTTCAATATGTACCAATTTTCAGGACAAACTAAGGTTAAAAAAGTATTAGCCTTTCGAGATAAACCACCTTATGGTGGGAGTTCAGCCATGCCTTGTGGCGCTTGCAGAGAATTTCTCTTAGAGTTGAACGCTGAAAATAAAGATGCAGAATTCATGATGGACTACGATACAAGAAAGACGGTGAAAGTCGCAGAACTAATCCCCTATTGGTGGGGAGAAGAACGTGCTTCTAAGTTTAATAATCAATAGAAGAGTCAGTATAATTCTGGCTCTTTTTACGGCTCTTTGTCAACTGTAGTGGGTTGAAGAAAAGCTAAGCTCGAGAAAGGACAGATTTAGTCCTTTCTTTTTTGATATTCAGAGCAATAAAAATCCGTTTTTTGAAGTTTTCGAAGTTCCGAAAACCAAAGGCATTTCGTTTGATAAGTTTGATAAGATTATTGGTTGCTTCCAGTTTAGCGTTTGAATAGGGGAATTGAAGGGCGTTGACGATTTTCTCTTTGTCCTTGAGAAAGGTTTTAAAGACAGTCTGAAAAAGAGAATGAACCTGCTTTAGATTGTCCTCAATGAGTCCGAAAAATTTGTCTGCCTCCTTGTTCTGAAAGCGAAAAATCAAGAGTTGATAGAGATGATAGTGGTGTTTCAAGTTTTCTGAATAGCTTAAAAGCTTGTCTAGAATCTCTTTATTGGTTAAGTGCATGCGAAAAGTAGGGCGATAAAAACGTTTATCGCTGAGTTTACGACTATCTTGTTGAATGAGCTTCCAATAGCGCTTGATAGCCTTGTATTCATGGGATTTTCGTTCAAACTGATTTATGATTTGAACACGCACACGAATCATAGCACGGCTTAAGTGTTGGAGTAAAACAGTCCAGTGGACTGTTTTAGCCTAAGTTTAGAAATATAATAACGAAGGGTGAAAGCGATCCAGAACGATTTTAGCACACGGAAAAAGCTGTTTAGCCAAGTCATAATAGGGACTAAACATATCCATAGTAATAATTTTCACTCGACATCGGACAGCTCTATCGTATCGAAGAAAGTGATTTCGGATGACAGCCTGTGTTCTACCTTCAAGAACAGCGATGATACTGAGATTATCAAAATCTTGTGCAATGAAACTCATCTTTCCTTTTGTAAAGGTATATTCGTCCCAAGACATAATCTCAGGAAGGCGAGAAAAATCAGGCTTAAAGTGAAAGTCATTGAGCTTGCGAATGACAGTTGAAGTTGAAATGCCAAGCTGATGAGCAATATCGGTCATAGAAGTTTTTTCAATCAGCTTTTGAGCAATCTTTTGGTTGATGATACGAGGAATTTGATGATTCTTCTTGACGATAGAAGTTTCAGCCACCATCATTTTTGAGCACTGATAGCACTTAAAACGGCGCTTTTTCAGAAGGATTCTAGTAGGCATACCAGTTGTTTCGAGGTAAGGAATTTTAGAAGGTTTTTGAAAGTCATATTTCTTCATTTGACTTCCACAATCAGGACAAGAAGGGGCCTCATAATCCAGTCTAGCGATGATTTCTTTGTGGGTATCCCTATTGATGATATCCATAAATTGGATATTTGGGTCTTTGATATCGAGTAGTTTTGTGATAAAATGTAATTGTTCCATATGAATCTTTCTAATGAGTTGTTTGGTCGCTTTTCATTATAGATCTTATGGGACTTTTTTTCTACAACAAAATAGGCTCCATAATATCTATAGGGGATTTACCCACTACAAATATTATAGAGCCCTTTTTACTTAATTTGAAAAAAATAGAAAAAGTAGTTGACAAAGTTAGAAAAGTGGGTATAATAGTAAGAGTTGAAAACAACTCTGGTCCGTTGGTCAAGGGGTTAAGACACCGCCTTTTCACGGCGGTAA
>NZ_CAUQWY010000038.1:0-14989 GCF_963521865.1 uncultured Streptococcus sp. | reverse complement strand
CTATTTTTAAAAAATATAGGAGAATCAAAATGGCAGAAATTACAGCTAAACTTGTAAAAGAGTTGCGTGAAAAATCTGGTGCCGGTGTTATGGACGCTAAAAAAGCGCTTGTAGAAACAGACGGTGACATCGAAAAAGCGATTGAATTGCTTCGTGAAAAAGGTATGGCTAAGGCAGCTAAGAAAGCTGACCGTGTTGCTGCAGAAGGTTTGACTGGTGTTTATGTTAACGGTAATGTTGCAGCAGTTATTGAAGTAAACGCTGAAACTGACTTCGTTGCGAAAAACGCTCAATTCGTTGAACTGGTAAATACCACAGCTAAAGTTATTGCTGAAGGAAAACCTGCTAACAATGAAGAAGCACTTGCTTTGACAATGCCTTCAGGTGAAACTCTTGAAGCTGCATACGTATCTGCAACAGCAACTATCGGAGAAAAAATCTCATTCCGTCGCTTTGCATTGATTGAAAAAACAGACGCACAACACTTTGGAGCATACCAACATAACGGTGGACGTATCGGTGTTATTTCAGTTGTTGAAGGTGGAGATGAGGCACTTGCTAAACAAATCTCAATGCACATCGCAGCGATGAAACCAACAGTTCTTTCTTACAAAGAATTGGATGAGCAATTCGTTAAAGATGAGTTGGCACAATTGAACCACGTAATCGACCAAGATAACGAAAGCCGTGCAATGGTTGGTAAACCAGCACTTCCGTACTTGGCATACGGATCAAAAGCTCAATTGACTGATGAAGTGATTGCTCAAGCTGAAGCTGATATCAAAGCTGAGTTGGCTGCAGAAGGTAAACCAGAAAAAATCTGGGACAAAATCATCCCAGGTAAAATGGATCGCTTCATGCTTGACAACACTAAAGTTGACCAAGCTTACACACTTCTTGCACAAGTTTACATCATGGATGACAGCAAGACAGTTGAAGCATACCTTGAATCAGTTAACGCTTCAGTAGTTGAGTTTGCTCGCTTTGAAGTTGGTGAAGGTATCGAGAAAGCTGCAAACGACTTCGAAGCTGAAGTTGCAGCTACAATGGCAGCAGCCTTGAATAACTAATAATAAAAAGGAAGCCAAATTGCTTCCTTTTTATTGTATAGGGCATAGATTTTCTCCTGAAATTGTTTCTTTGCCTAGCCTCACTCGATTAGAAATAGTTATAGTAGATTGAATCTAGAATAGTATGCCACGACTGCTAAAATATTTCTAGAAATTAATTTGCCTTTCCTAATCGATTTGTTCATATCTTATTTCAATTTACTATAAAACAAAAAGCCCTATAATAAGGGCTAAGTGTATTTAGGAGACTACACTTCAAATTCATAGAGTGCTGTAGAAAGATAACGTTCGCCGTTATCTGGTGCTAGAGCAAGGACTTTCTTACCTGTACCTAATTTCTTAGCAACTTCAATTGCTCCATAGATAGCTGCAGCTGAAGAAATCCCTACAAGGAAACCTTCTTTTCCACCAATTTCACGACCGAGTGCGAGAGCATCGTCTGATGTTACACGAACGATACCATCATAAGCCTTTGTATCTAGTGTATCAGGAATAAATCCAGCTGATATACCTTGAATTTTGTGAGGACCAGGTTTTTCACCAGATAGAATAGCAGATTCGTCTGCCTCTACTGCAAAAACTTGAATGTTAGAATTTGCTGATTTGAGTGCATGAGAAACACCAGAAATTGTTCCACCGGTACCAACTCCAGCAACAAAGGCATCTAATCCATCTTTACCGAAAGCAGCTAGTATCTCAGCTCCTGTTGTTCTTTCGTGTACTTCTGGATTAGCGGGATTGTCAAATTGAAGAGGAAGGAAACCATCACGTTCTGCAGCGATTTCTTGAGCTTTAGCAATAGCTCCTTTCATTCCCTCACTACCAGGAGTTAGGACGAGTTCAGCACCATAAGCTTGGATAATCTTACGTCGTTCTACACTCATGGTTTCAGGCATAACGATGACAACTTTATACCCTTTAGCAGCACCTACCCATGAAAGTCCAATACCAGTGTTTCCACTTGTTGCTTCAACAATGGTAGAACCAGGTTTCAGAATACCGTCTTGTTCAGCTTTTTCAATCATGCTAAGGGCAATACGGTCTTTTACCGATGAACCAGGGTTAAATGCTTCAAGCTTTACATAGACGTCCGCGGCACCTTCTGGCACAATGTTGTTGAGTTTAACAATCGGAGTTTTACCGATTAGTTCAGTAATGTTGTTATAAATAGACATATGAATACCTCTTTGTATAAGATATTTCTAGTATAACGCTATCTATACCATTTGTAAAATATAGAAATCCTATCGAAGTGATAGGATTTTTTTATATCATAGGTCTAAGCCGTTAATTTTCAAGCGATTGTGATAAGCTAATTCTAGTAAATAGGTGTAAAGTGGAACGATATCTGTTTTCTTAGGAAATTCAAATTTATGAGAACTAAAATGCTCATTATGTGCTTTTAGAAAGACATTTTCTAAATAAGTAATAGTAATTTCACTATCATCTATACCTGCTCCTGCAGTTTCCATTTCAACATTAATAATGTTTATCAAGAAGATTGATTTAACGGACATCTTACGACCAGTAGCGCCTTGTTTATCTGTAAAGATAATACGGATATTTGTAAATATAATTGAGTCACGAATCAGTTTATATCCACTTTGAATTTCTTCATTTTCTAGTAGATATTGTCCATATTCTTTGATAAGAGTTTCTTTGTTTTGCTCGCTAAAGTTACCAGCTAGTCCTTGAATGAATTTACCAAATGCCATGTTTTTCTCCTTTGTTTACACTAAGTTTACAGGAGCTTCAACTTCACGTAAACCTTGATCAGTTAAAGTGATTTTTCCATTGAAAAACTCCACAAGTGCAGCTTTAATATTTTCTTTTTCTTCTTTATCAACATAAATCATGGTATCGACTTGATCTGTAAAGTTTGTCTCAAGTTCCATGAGATCATGTTCCTTAAGAAAGTTACTATATTCTTGGTACTGAGCGTAAGATAATTGAATAGCAATGCCAGCCTGTTCCTTTATTTCAATAATGCCAATTTCCTTGACAGATAAGGCAACAATGCCTGCGTAAGCACGAATTAGTCCTCCAGCGCCTAGTTTAATACCACCAAAGTAGCGTGTCACTACCACACAGACATTGGTAAGATTGTGATTTTCTAGCACCCCAAGCATGGGAACTCCAGCAGTACCACTGGGTTCACCATCATCACTTGTCCGTTTAATTTCACTACGTTCCCCAATGATAAAGGCTGAGCAGTTATGCGTAGCTTTGTAGTGTTCCTTTTTAATGGCAGTAATGAAGTCGCGAGCTTCTTCTTCGCTATAAACACGCTTGGCATGACAGATAAAGCGTGATTTTTTGATTTCTTCTTGGACTTGACTGTCCTCTTTAATTGTTCTAAATTCCATGATTTAATTGTACTAAAAAATCATCTAAAGCGCTAGGTTTTTACGAATAAAGAAGTATGAAAGTAAATCCAAATTATCTCGGTCGTTTGTTTACTGAGAATGAGTTGTCAGAAGAGGACCGTCAGTTGGCGAAGAAACTTCCAGCAATGAGAAAGGAGAAGGGGAAAGTTTTCTGTCAACGTTGTAATAGTACTATTCTAGAAGAATGGTATTTGCCTATCGGTGCTTACTATTGTCGGGAATGCTTAATTATGAAGCGAGTTAGGAGTGATCAAGCTTTATACTATTTTCCGCAGGAGGATTTTCCGAAGCAAGATGTTCTTAAATGGCGTGGTCAATTAACCCCTTTTCAAGAGAAGGTATCACAGGGACTAATTCGAGCGATAGACAATCAGGAACCAACCTTGGTACATGCGGTAACAGGAGCTGGAAAGACAGAGATGATTTACCAAGTTGTGGCCAAAGTGATTGATGAAGGTGGTGCAGTATGTTTGGCCAGTCCTCGCATAGATGTTTGTTTGGAGCTATACAAGCGCCTGCAACAGGATTTTTCTTGCGAGATAGCCCTCCTACATGGAGAATCAGATCCGTATTTTCGAACACCATTAGTTGTTGCGACGACCCATCAGTTATTGAAATTTTATCAAGCTTTTGATTTACTGATAGTGGATGAAGTAGATGCCTTTCCTTATGTTGACAATCCCACGCTTTACTACGCTGTCAAGAATAGTGTAAAGGAGAATGGACTGAGAATCTTTTTAACAGCGACTTCGACTGATGAGTTAGATAGGAAGGTTAGCTTAGGAGAAGTAAAACGATTGAGCTTGCCAAGACGGTTTCATGGAAATCCGTTGATTATTCCTAAACCTGTCTGGTTATCGGATTTTAATCACTGTTTAGAAAAAAGTCGGTTGTCAGCAAAGTTAAAGTCCTATATTGATAAGCAGAGAAAGACAGGTTATCCGTTACTCATTTTTGCTTCAGAAATTAAGAAAGGGGAGCAGTTAAAAGAAATCTTACAGGAGCAATTTCCAAATGAGAAAATTGGCTTTGTATCTTCTGTAACAGAGGATCGATTAGAGCAGGTGCAAGCTTTTCGAGATGGAGAACTGACAATACTTATTAGTACGACAATCTTGGAGCGTGGAGTTACCTTCCCTTGCGTGGATGTTTTCGTAGTAGAGGCCAACCATCGTTTGTTTACCAAGTCTAGTTTGATTCAGATTGGTGGACGAGTTGGGCGAAGCATGGATAGACCGACAGGAGATTTGCTTTTCTTCCATGATGGGTTAAATGCTTCAATCAAGAAGGCAATTAAGGAAATTCAGCAGATGAATAAGGAGGCGAATCTATGAAGTGCTTATTGTGTGGGCAGACAATGAAGACTATTTTAACTTTCAGTAGTCTCTTGCTTCTGAAGAATGATGCCTCCTGTCTTTGTTTAGATTGTGATTCTACTTTTGAGAGAATTGGAGAAGAGCACTGTCCAAACTGTATGAAAATAGGCTTGTCAACAAAGTGTCAGGATTGTCAATTTTGGTGTAAAGAAGGAGTTGAGGTCAGTCATAGAGCGATTTTTACTTACAATCAAGCTATGAAGGATTTTTTCAGTCGGTATAAGTTTGATGGAGACTTCCTTTTAAGAAAAGTTTTCGCTTCACTTTTGAGTGAGGAGTTGAAAAAGTACAAAGAGTACCAATTTGTAGTCATTCCATTAAGTAAGGAGAGATATGCTGACAGAGGATTTAATCAGGTTGAGGGTTTAGTTGAAGCAGCAGGGTTCTCTTTTCAAGACTTACTAGAGAAAAGAGAAGAGCGAGCTAGTTCTTCTAAAAGTCGCTCAGAGCGTTTGGCAACAGAACTTCCTTTCTTTGTCAAAAGTGGAGTCACTATTCCTAAAAAAATCCTACTTATAGATGATATTTATACTACTGGAACAACTATAAATCGTGTGAAGAGACTGTTGGAAGAAGCGGGTGCTGAGGATGTGAAAACATTTTCCCTTGTAAGATGAGGAAAAAATTTGCAAAAATAAAATGAAAGCGTTATAATAAAATCAGAAAAACAAAAATGTTTAGAAAGAAGGTACTCATATGATTAAATATAGTATCCGTGGTGAAAACCTAGAAGTAACAGAAGCAATTCGTGATTATGTAGTTTCTAAACTCGAAAAGATCGAAAAGTATTTTCAAGCTGAACAAGAGTTGGATGCTCGAGTTAACTTGAAGGTGTATCGTGAAAAAACTGCTAAAGTGGAAGTAACGATTCCGCTTGGCTCAATTACTCTTCGTGCAGAAGATGTGTCTCAAGATATGTATGGTTCAATTGACCTTGTAACCGATAAAATTGAACGTCAGATTCGTAAAAATAAAACAAAAATCGAGCGTAAAAATAAAAACAAGGTAGCAACTAGTCAATTATTTACAGATGCTTTGGTGGAAGATCCAAATGTTGTCCAGTCTAGAGTTGTTCGTTCAAAACAAATTGATTTAAAACCAATGGATTTGGAAGAAGCTATTCTACAGATGGATTTGTTGGGACATGATTTCTTTATCTATGTGGATGTTGAAGATCAGACAACCAATGTGATTTATCGTCGTGAGGATGGCGAAATTGGTTTGTTAGAAGTTAAAGAATCTTAATTAGAACATGTGTAAAGGTAGGTTTACTGAATTGTAAACCTCCTTTTTCTTATAATTGATAGAATTACTGATTACACTTTTAAAAAGTCGCTTTTTGGTGGTTATTATGGTATAATGGGTGCCAAGAGGTTTGGAATGAAAAAATTTTATGTAAGTCCTATTTTCCCCTTAATATTAGGAATAGTGGCGTTCGGAGTGCTATCTGTGCAACTTGTTTTTGTAACGAATACACTGGTAACGCTATTTCTTTTGCTACTTATTTTGGGTTCATATATTTTACTATTCATCCATCAGAGAGACTACTACTCAAGGAGTGAAGTAGAACAAATCCAGTATGTAAACCACCAAGCTGAAGAAAGTTTGACAACCTTGTTAGAACAGATGCCTGTCGGAGTTATTAAATTAGACTTGTCGTCAGGTGAAGTTGAATGGTTTAATCCTTATGCTGAATTGATTTTGACTAATGAAGTGGGCGAGATTGATGTGGCATTAATTCAAACAATTATCAAGGCATCGGTAGGGAATCCAGGTTCTTATGCTACCTTGGGTGAGACCCGCTATTCGGTTCATATGGACAAGGTGTCTGGAGTTCTTTACTTCTTTGATGTGTCTGGAGAATACGAAGCGACTGTTGAGTTAGTAACGAGTCGACCTGTGATTGGGATCGTTTCTGTTGACAACTATGATGACTTAGAAGATGAAACATCGGAGTCTGATATCAGTCATATTAATAGTTTTGTAGCCAATTTTGTTTCAGAATTTGCTGGGAAGCATGCCATGTTCTCTCGTCGAGTGAGTATGGACCGCTTTTATCTATTTACGGACTACACGGTGCTTGAGGGATTGATGAACGATAAATTTTCTGTTATTGATTCTTTCAGAGAAGAGTCTAAACAGAGACAGTTGCCCTTGACCTTAAGTATGGGATTTTCTTATGGTGATGGAAATCATGATGAGATAGGGAAAGTTGCATTGCTCAACTTAAACTTGGCTGAAGTGCGTGGTGGCGACCAGGTGGTTGTCAAGGAGAATGACGAAACGAAAAATCCAGTTTATTTTGGTGGTGGGTCTGCTGCCTCAATCAAACGTACACGGACCCGTACGCGTGCTATGATGACGGCTATTTCCGATAAGATTCGTAGTGTGGATCAGGTTTTTGTAGTTGGTCACAAAAATCTGGATATGGATGCTTTGGGCTCTGCTGTAGGTATGCAGTTATTTGCCAGCAATGTGACTCAAAATAGCTATGCTCTTTACGATGAAGAACAAATGTCTCCGGATATTGAACGTGCTATTTCATTCTTAGAAAAAGAAGGAGTTATGAAGTTGTTGTCTGTTAAGGATGCAATGGGGATGGTGACCAATCGTTCTTTGTTGATTCTTGTAGACCATTCAAAGACAGCTTTAACTTTATCAAAAGATTTTTATGATTTATTTACCCAAACCATCGTCATTGACCACCATAGAAGGGATCAGGATTTTCCAGATAATGCAGTTATTACTTATATTGAAAGTGGTGCAAGTAGTGCCAGTGAGTTGGTAACAGAATTGATTCAGTTCCAGAATTCTAAGAAAAATCGTTTGAGTCGTATGCAAGCAAGCGTCTTGATGGCTGGTATGATGCTGGATACTAAAAATTTTACCTCACGAGTGACTAGTCGGACATTTGATGTTGCTAGCTATCTCAGAACGAGAGGAAGTGATAGTATTGCTATCCAAGAAATCGCTGCGACAGATTTTGAAGAATATCGTGAGGTCAATGAACTGATTTTACAGGGGCGTAAATTAGGTTCAGATGTATTGATAGCAGAGGCTACGGACTCGAAATGCTATGACACAGTTGTTATTAGTAAGGCAGCAGATGCCATGTTAGCCATGTCAGGTATTGAAGCGAGTTTTGTTCTTGCAAAGAATACACAAGGATTTATATCTATCTCAGCTCGAAGTCGTAGTAAATTGAATGTACAACGGATTATGGAAGAGCTGGGAGGTGGAGGCCACTTTAATTTAGCAGCAGCTCAAATTAAGGATTTAACCTTGTCAGAAGCAGGTGAAAAACTGACAGAAATTGTATTAAATGAAATAAAGGAAAAGGAGAAAGAAGAATGAAAGTAATCTTTTTAGCAGATGTTAAAGGAAAAGGTAAAAAAGGCGAAATTAAGGAAGTACCAACAGGGTATGCACAAAACTTTCTTATCAAAAAGAACCTAGCAAAAGAAGCGACTGCCCAAGCTGTAGGTGAACTTCGTGGTAAACAAAAATCTGAAGAAAAAGCTCATGCTGAGATGATTGCAGAAGCAAAAGCAATTAAAGCCCAACTAGAAGCAGAGGAAACTATTGTAGAATTTGTTGAAAAGGTTGGTCCAGATGGCCGTACCTTTGGTTCCATTACCAATAAGAAGATTGCAGAAGAACTGCAAAAGCAATTTGGAATTAAGCTTGATAAACGTCATATTCAAGTACAAGCTCCGATTCGAGCAGTTGGTTTGATTGATGTACCAGTGAAAATCTATCAAGATATCACAAGTGTGATCAATCTTCGTGTGAAAGAAGGGTAAATTTACACTTTCTTGACAAGATTGTAAAAGGAAGGGAAGTCTGATGGCAGAAGTAGAAGAGTTACGAGTACAACCTCAAGATATCTTAGCTGAGCAATCCGTTTTAGGGGCTATCTTTATTGACGAGAGTAAGCTTGTTTTTGTGCGAGAATATATTGAGTCTCGGGACTTTTTTAAGTATGCCCATCGTTTGATTTTCCAAGCCATGGTTGATTTATCCGATCGTGGCGATGCTATAGATGCAACAACGGTTCGTACTATTCTTGATAATCAAGGTGATTTGCAGAATATTGGTGGTCTGTCTTACTTGGTTGAGATTGTCAATTCTGTGCCAACTTCTGCTAATGCGGAGTATTATGCTAAAATCGTTGCAGAAAAGGCTATGTTACGGCGATTAATTGCCAAGTTGACAGAGTCTGTCAATCAAGCTTACGAGGCTTCGCAACCAGCTGATGAAATCATTGCTCAGGCAGAAAAAGGGCTGATTGATGTTAGTGAAAATGCTAATAGAAATGGATTTAAGAACATTCGAGATGTGTTGAATATCAACTTTGGAAATCTGGAGACTCGCTCGCAACAAACGACTGATATTACAGGGATTGCAACAGGCTATCGTGATTTGGATCATATGACGACTGGTCTTCATGAGGAGGAGTTGATTATCTTAGCAGCCCGTCCGGCGGTTGGTAAGACAGCCTTTGCCTTGAATATTGCTCAGAATATTGGGACTAAGTTGGACAAAACAGTTGCTATTTTTTCACTCGAAATGGGTGCAGAAAGTTTAGTGGATCGTATGTTGGCGGCAGAAGGTTTGGTGGAATCGCATTCTATCCGTACGGGTCAATTGACTGATGAGGAGTGGCAAAAATATACCATTGCTCAAGGGAATCTAGCGAATGCAAGTATCTATATCGATGATACGCCAGGGATTCGGATTACAGAGATTCGTTCTCGTTCTCGTAAACTGGCTCAAGAAACTGGAAATCTTGGTTTGATTTTGATAGATTACTTGCAGCTTATCACGGGAACTGGTCGAGAAAACCGCCAACAAGAAGTTTCAGAAATTTCACGTCAGTTGAAAATCCTAGCCAAGGAACTGAAAGTTCCAGTAATCGCTCTAAGTCAGCTTTCTCGTGGTGTGGAACAACGTCAGGACAAGAGGCCAGTCTTGTCTGATATTCGGGAATCGGGATCTATCGAGCAGGATGCTGATATCGTAGCCTTTCTTTATCGTGACGATTACTATGAGCGTGGTGGTGAAGAAGAGGAAGGTATACCGAATAATAAGGTAGAAGTTATCATTGAGAAAAACCGTAGTGGAGCTCGTGGAACGGTGGAATTAATTTTCCAAAAAGAATACAATAAATTTTCAAGTATCTCAAAGAGGGAGGCATAAGATGTCAGATGCATTTACAGATGTAGCCAAGATGAAAAAAATCAAAGAAGAAATCAAGGCACATGAGGGACAAGTCGTAGAAATGACTTTGGAGAATGGTCGTAAGCGCCAAAAAAATAGATTGGGTAAGCTAATTGAGGTTTATCCATCCCTATTTATCGTTGAATTTGGGAACGTTGAAGGAGATAAACAAGCTAATGTTTACGTTGAATCCTTTACTTACTCAGATATCCTTACAGAAAAGAATTTGATTCATTATCTTGACTAAAGTGAGAAATTTTCTCACTTTTTCTTTTTTCTCCGAATAGTTTAAGTGAAGGTAATCTTCGATTTATATTATTTTTCAAGGAGGAAGAATGAAAATTTTACCGTGTATAGCAAGAGGGACAAGTTATTGTTTGAAGATGTCAGTTAAAAAGGTTGTTCCTTTTTTAGTAGTAGGATTGATGCTAGCAGCGGGTGATAATGTCTATGCCTATTCTGGAGCGAATGGATCGATTGCGCGAGGGGATGATTATCCTGTTTATTATAAAAATGGGAGCCAGGAGATTGATCAGTGGCGCATGTACTCTCGTCAGTGTACTTCTTTTGCAGCTTTCCGTTTGAGTAATGTCAATGGTTTTGAGATTCCGGCAGCTTATGGAAATGCGAATGAATGGGGATATCGTGCTCGTCGTGAAGGATATCGTGTAGACAATACACCAGCTATTGGCTCCATTGCTTGGTCTACTGCAGGAACTTATGGTCATGTTGCCTGGGTGTCAAATGTAGTGGGAGATGAGATTGAGATTGAAGAATACAATTATGGAATAAGGGAATCTTACAATAAGCGGGTCGTGAAGGCCAATACTATGACTGGTTTTATTCATTTTAAAGATTTGGCTGGTGGCAGTTTTGGGAATAGTCAAACTTCAGTTTCAACAGGAGGAACACATTATTTCAAGGCTAAGTCTGCTATCAAAAATCAGCCATTAGCTAGCGCAACTGCGATTGATTACTATTATCCTGGGGAGAATGTTCATTATGATCAAATTCTCGAAAAAGATGGATACAAGTGGTTGAGTTATACGGCTTATAATGGAAGTCGTCGTTATGTACAATTGGAGGCTGTGAATACAAATCCTCTTGATTCTCACGTTCTAAATGATTCTCGTATCTCTTCCACAGGAGGAACACATTTTTTTAAGGCTAAATCTGCTATCAAGACTCAGCCCCTAGCTAGCGCAACTACAATTGATTATTATTACTCTGGAGAGAACGTTCATTATGATCAGATTCTCGAAAAAGATGGATACAAATGGTTGAGTTATACTGCTTATAATGGAAGTCGTCGCTATGTTCAGTTGGAAGAAGTTTCGCACTCGGATGTTCACCAACCAGGAAATACCTCTAACAACAATACGGATAGTAGTTTGGCTATAAATTGGAAGAAAGTGAATGGTAGTTGGTATCATTTTAAATCCAATGGTTCTAAATCAACGGGATGGCTAAAAGATGGTTCTAACTGGTATTATTTGAAATCGTCAGGCGAAATGCAGACAGGCTGGTTACAAGAGAAAGGATTTTGGTATTATCTAGATGATTCAGGGGCAATGAAAACGGGCTGGTATCAAGTCTCTGGTAAGTGGTATTATTCTTACTCTTCAGGTGAGCTAGCTGTTAATACTATAGTGGACGGTTATACTGTAAATCATAACGGTGAATGGGTTTAATTTTAAGTAATTGAATCTGAACAGGAGAGAAATCTCCTGTTTTTTTGTTTAAACTAGAGTTTTTATGAAGAGTTAAGATATCTGAATTGGATTCGAAACTATAATTTACTATAGAAAATGAAAGTGATGAAAAGAAAGAAAAAAGAAAGCTAGTAAAACATGCGTTACTTTCTTGAAGTTTTTTATAGCTCTGAAATACATTATATTAATAACAAAGTATATATAATATAACATATCTCTTGATTTCACTCAAAAAAAGGTTTATAATGTACATAAATATGATTCTCAAAAAGAGGTACACAAGATGAACAAAAAGAAAATGATTTTAACCAGTTTGGCTAGTGTGGCTGTTTTAGGTGCTACATTTGTTGCATCTCAACCGTCAGTTGTGAAAGCTGATGACAAACCTACAACTGCTCAACCTACTGGTGCTCAACCTACTGGAGAAACTAAGCCTACACCTGCGGCTGAAACACCAAAAACTGAGGTTGAAAAAGCTAAGGAAGCTGAAAAAGAAGCTAACGCTAAAGTTGATGAAGCTCAATCTAAAGTAGATAGAACAACTACTACAGCAACTGATGCAGCTACTAAACTTGAAACAGAGAAAAAAGAAGCTGCTGAGGCTGATGCTGCAAAAACTAAAGCAGAAGAAGCTAAGAAAACGGCTGACGATGAATTAATTAAAGCAAAAGCAGAAGCTGCTAAAGCTGACTCTAAAGTAAAAGAAGAAGCCGCAAAAGAAGAAGCCGCTGCAAAAGAAGAAGCAGAAGCTAAAGAAGCTTTAACTGAAGCTTTGAAACAAATTCCTGATAACGAATTGCTTGACAAAAAAGCAAAAGAAGAATTATTAAAGGCTGTTGAGTCTGGTGAATTAAATGCTTCTGATATTCTTGCTGAGTTAGCAGATGATGCTGAAAAAGCACAAGATACTAATCCAACAATTAAAACAGAAACTCCTGTATCTAAGAACAAGCTTCCTGAAGAGGTGCAAGCGGGAATTGAAGAAGGTGAAGCAGCGGATGCTGCTCGTCCTGAATCAGAAAAATTGCAAGACAAAGCTGATGATTTAACTGAAACAATTGAAAACTTAACGGATGATGCTGAGAAATTAAAAGCCGATGCTGAAAAGAAAGCTGAAACACTCAAAAAACAGGAAGATACTTTAAAAGAGGCAAAAGAGGCTCTTAAATCCGCTAAAGATAATGGATTTGCTGAAGATATCACAGCACCGTTAGAAAAAGCTGTAAATGCGATTGAAAAAGAACGCGATACTGCCAAATCTGAATTTGATGAAGCTGATGAAAAAGTTCAAGCTGCTACAGCTGAAATTCAAGATTTAACTGAAAAACGTGATAATCTTCTTGAAGAAGTAAAAAAAGCAGAAGCAAAAGAAGCTGCAGAACCAGCTAAACCAGTAGAAGAAACTCCAGAGGAAGAAGCTGAACCAACCGAAGCTGAAAAAGCTACTAAAGCTAAAGCAGAGGCTGATGCTAAAGTTACTGAATTAGAGAAAAAAGTAGCTGAAGAAGCTAAAAAGGTTGAAGAAGCTACAGTTAAAGCTAAAAAAGAAGCTGCTGATGTAACTACTGCTGAGACTGCAAAAGCAGAAGCAGACAAAGCTAAAGCTGACGCAGAAGCTGAATTAGCTAAGGCTAAAGAAGAAGCAGCAAAAGCAAAAGCTAAAGTTGAAGAAGAAGTTAAAAAAGAAGAAGACGCTAAAAAAGAAGAAGCAGCTAACTTAGAAGCTTTGAAAGGTGCTTTAGAGCAACTTGAAAAAAAAGCTGAAGATAAAATCAACAAGGATGATAGCATCAAGCCTGAAGATAAAGCGAAAGCTATCGAAGAAGCAAAAGCTGAAATCGGTAAAGAAGTTTTACTAAAAGCGATTGAAGATGGAGTTCTTACAGCTACTCAAGCTGTAGATGAATTTCTCAACGATGCCAACACAAAAGATAAAGCTCCTGAAGCTTATAAAACTAAAGAATTAACTGCTGACGAAACTAAAAAAATTGAAGAAGCAGCTAAAAAAGAAGCTTCTAAACCAATTGTTAAAAAACTTACAGACATTGCTGATGATTTAGCTGAAAAAATTAGAAAATTAACTAAAGAAGCTGAGGAAGATAAAGCTGATGCTGCTGAAAAAGCTAAGGTAGTAGAAGAGAAAAATGCTGCATTAGAGAAACAAAAAGAAACTTTAGAAAAAGCTAAAACTGCTCTTGAAACTGCTAAGAAAAACAATGCGGATCAAACTATCCAAGATGGATTGCAAGATGTTGTAACTAAACTAGAAGTTTCAGTTGCTTCTGCTAAAACAGCAGCTGATGAAGCTAAGGCCAATTTCGACGAAGTGAACGAAGCAGTTCAAGAGGATGACGATGCAATTGCTAAACTAACTGAGAATTACAACGCAACTTTAGGTTACATCGAAAACTTAAAAGAAGTTCCTAAGGGTGAAGAATCGAAAGACTTCAGTGGTGGTGTAAATCCTAGTGATGCACCTTCTGACGATGCTAAACAACCTGACGAAGTTCCAAGTGCTCCTAACGCTCCTGAATTCAACGGTGGTGTGAATCCGAGTGACTCTCCTGCTGGGGATAATGGCTCTGATTTCAATGGTGGGGTAAATGATGCAACACCTCCTACTGTAGCTGATGCTCCTGAATATAGTGGAGGAGTTAATGCGGCTGATGCTCCTGTAGCTGAGGTAGCTCCAGAATTCAACAGTGGAGTTAATAGTTTAGAAGCAGCAATTAATGAAGTTCCAGCGTATGCAGAAACAGGCGCATCAGCAATTAACGAAGTTCCAGCGTATGCAGAAACAGGCGCATCAGCAATTAACGAAGTTCCAGCGTATGCAGAAACAGGCGCACCAGCGATTAACGAAGTTCCAGCGTATGCAGAAACAGGCGCACCAGCAATTAATGAAGTTCCAGAATATACTCTTACAACAGCAGGTACTAACAAGGATAATACTTATCAAGCACCAGCAGCAAAAGCAGAAGATAAAAAAGAACTTCCAAATACTGGTGGTAAAGATAATGTTGCAGTTGCATCATTGGGATTCTTTGGATTGTTCCTAGGTGCTATTCCATTTGTGAAACGTAAAAACTAATTTATTTCGTAGTTTGAAAGAGAGGGAATAACTTCCTTCTCTTTTTAATAGGCTCTTTGTCAACTGTAGTGGGTTGAAGAAAAGCTAAGATCGAGAAAGGACACATTTCGTCCTTTCTTTTTTGATATTTAGA
>NZ_CAUQWY010000037.1:0-15679 GCF_963521865.1 uncultured Streptococcus sp. | reverse complement strand
GAACTTCACGTTCTTCCAACTCTTCCTTGTGCATAATCTTAGTCAACATACGCATGCTAATAGCTCCAAGATCATAAAGAGGTTGGGCAATAGTTGTCAAGTTTGGACGGGTAAAGCGAGAGACTTGCGAATCATCACTAGTAATAATTTCAAACTCTTCTGGTACTGATACACCCTTATCAGCAAGGCCGTTCAAGACACCTGCTGCCAGTTCATCACCTGTTACAACTGCTGCAGTTGCGTTTGATGAAATTAAACGCTCTGCCAAGGCATAGCCATCTTCATAAGTGTATTTAGACTCAAATACCAATCCTTCGCTATAAGAAATACCTGCTTTTTTCAAGGCTTCCTTGTAGCCAACCAAACGAACCTTACCATTGATATCATCCACTAGTGGACCACTAACGAAAGCAATGCGCTCATTTTCTTTAGCAAGGTAGGTTACTGCATCAATCGTTGCTTGTTTGTAGTCAATATTGACACTTGGAAGCTGATGTTCTACATCCACAGTTCCTGCAAGAACAACTGGTGTTCGAGAACGAGAAAACTCTGAACGAATTTTTTCAGTCAAGTGGTACCCCATAAAAATGATACCATCCACTTGCTTAGAAAACAGTGTATTAACCACTGAAACTTCCTTGTCATCATCCTCATCACTGTTAGCAAGGACGATATTGTACTTGTACATTTCAGCAATATCATCAATCCCTTTAGCAAGCGTTGAGAAATAGCCATTGGTAATATTTGGAATCACGACACCAACAGTGGTTGTCTTTTTACTTGCAAGACCACGCGCCACTGCATTTGGACGGTAATCCAAACGGTCAATCACCTCAAGCACTTTTTTTCGAGTATTCTCTTTTACATTCTTATTACCATTGACTACACGGCTAACTGTCGCCATTGAAACTCCTGCTTCACGGGCGACATCATAAATCGTTACTGTATCGTCTGTATTCATTCCATTTCCTTTCTATATCATACCTCACGAGACTCCAAAAAAGAGACGGTATGAAAATTTCGTTTTCATGATTCTACTTATTCCATTTTATCACTATTTGTAAACACTTTCAAGCATTTTTTGAAGATTGTTTGAAAAAAATTTCATAGAAAACGATGTTTATGAAGAAAAAATCACCTTTTCTTGATTTTTAATCCTATTTGCTGTATGATAAGGGAAAAGAAAGGGGGCAGAAATATGGCTTTTACCAATACCCACATGCGGTCAGCTAGTTTTGGCATTGTTACCAGCTTGCCTGATGATGTCATTGACTCTTTTTGGTATATTATTGACCACTTCTTAAAAAATGTCTTTGAATTGGAAGAAGAACTCGAGTTTCAATTGCTTAATAACCAAGGAAAAATTACCTTCCATTTTTCAAGTCAACACCTCCCTACAGCTATTGATTTTGACTTTAACCATCCTTTCGACCCTCTTTATCCCCCGAGAGTACTAGTTTTAGATATGGACGGTAGAGAAACTATCCTCCTCCCAGAAGAAAATGACCTATTTTAATACTCAATGAAAATCAAAGAGCAAACTAGAAAGCTAGCCGCAGGTTGCTCAAAGCACTGCTTTGAGGTTGTAGATGAAACTGACGAAGTCAGCTCAAAACACTGTTTTGAGGTTGCAGATGGAAGCTGACGTGGTTTGAAGAGATTTTCGAAGAGTATAAAAACTCTAGCCTTCAGTTGCAAGTGACTGAAAACTAGAGTTTTTCTATTTTTTCAAAGCATCATACAAGTTGCGGATAGGTTGCTTTAATATAGGATGGATAAAATGAGGCGCAATTTCCTGTAAGGACTCAAGGACAAAAAGGCGTTCCGCTATGTAAGGATGAGGCAAGATAAGGTCATCTGTATAAATGACCTGGTCCTCCACAAAGAGCAAATCCAAATCAATCAAACGAGGCCCCCAATGCACTTCTCTCACCCGTCCCATCTCTGACTCAATGGCTAACAAGGTCTCTAATAGCACTGGGGCAGGCAACCATGTTTCTACTTCAATCACTTGATTTACAAAGCTATCCTGCTCCACACCACCCCAAGGCTCCGTCGTCAAGACACTGGACTCTTTGAGAATATGGATACCTCGAGCTCGCATTTTCTCAATGGCTTGTTTCAAGTTTTCTCGCTTATCCCCCATATTGCTTCCTAGGGCGATAAAGGCTCGCTGCTTACGGCGATGAATGGTTACCGAGCAAGTATCTAGTGGCAAATGCACCGGTGCCCAAGGTTTTTTCAGTTCCAATTTCATTTCTTGGACAAGAGGATAAGCCTCAAAAGTACGTTCCACCAGTTTATAAGCTACCGTTTCAATCAAATCTTCACTCGTTTCCTGAAACCAAGTCGTCCACTGCTGACACAGTTCTCCGTAATGGACAGAGGCCGTTAAATCCAAGTCTGTCGCCGACTTGCTCATATCATAGGATAGGATGGCTGAAACGACAAACTTCTGCCCCAATTCTTTCTCACTAGGAAAAAGACCATGATAGGCAAAAATTTCCAAATCCTTAATCTGCAGTTGATCCATAATGATTCCTTTCTAGAAAAATCCGCTTGAAGCGGATTCTTTTTATAGTCAATGAAAATCAAAGTGCAAACTAGGAAGCTACCCGCAGGCTGCTCAAAACACTGTTTTGAGATTGCAGATGGAAGCTGACGTAGTTTGAAGAGATTTTCGAAGAGTATTATAGTCCCATTAAACGATAAGCCTGATCTCGAAGGTCCTTATCTGTTTCAAATAGACCTCGAGCTACTGTCGTCAAGGTTGCAGTGCCTGGTTTTCTGACACCACGCATGCTCATACACATATGTTCCGCCTCAATGACAACAAAGGCTCCTTTAGCACCTAGATACTCCATCAAGGCATCGGCCACTTCGATATTCAAACGTTCTTGAATTTGCGGTTTTTTCGAATAAACTTCAACCGTACGGGCTAGCTTAGATAAACCTGCTACACGGCCATCTGGAATATAGGCAATATGCGCTCTACCATAAAATGGCAAAAAGTGGTGTTCACACATGGTATGGAAAAAGATATCCTTTTCTACCACCATATTATCGTCAATAATCTCAAAGGATTTTGACAAATGTTCCTCCGCCGTTTGACCAAGCCCTGAAAAAATCTCTTGGTACATACGGGCTACACGAGCAGGTGTTTCCTGCAAGCCCTCGCGGTTAGTGTCCTCTCCTACAGCCTCGATAATCATTTTTACAGCTGCTTCAATCTTTTGTGTATCCATTCTCGTTCTTCCTCTCCATCAGATAGGATCTCACTTGGCTCAAGAAATACAAGGAACCCGTGACAATCCTAACTATTTGTTTCTCTTCTTTTTTATCTATCAATTTCTGCTCTAGAAAATCCTGCCAACCTTGGTAGTTGAGATTTCTAGATTTGGCTGCCTCTTTCAGCACGCTTTCATCAGTCGCCCGACTATCCGCAAAATGTGTTAGAGTAAGCTCGGTATCTGGCATGGCCCCCAGCAAGTCCAACATATCCTCCAAGGCCTTGGTTTTGATACAGGTAAAGAGGATTTCCTTATGATAATCCGCAAAGCGTTCTTGCAAGGTTGCCAATAAAGCCTTGATAGCATGGGGATTATGTGCCCCATCCAAAATCATCAAGGGGTCTCTCGACACGATTTCCAAACGTCCTGGCCACCTTGTTTCTTCCAAGGCTCGAGCAAGCAAGTGATTGCTTGCTAGTTCTCGGCCATCCTCCTGACAAAAAGTATCAAGTAAAGCTATGGCCATCCCGGCATTCTCTATCTGGTGCAAACCAAGCAGGCCAGTCTGGAAGCGACCTTGTCTGACAGCACTTGTATAGTCAAAGACTTCACCCGTTACCACACTCTTTTGATGGCTGACCTGATAATTTGCCCCGTAAGCAAGTCGCGGAGCATCTTTCCCTTCTGCAATGCGGTCAATCATAGCCAAAGCTTCTGGAGCGATACGACCTGTCACCAAGGGAATACCTTGTTTGATAATACCAGCTTTCTGCTCTGCTATGGCTTCCAAAGTGTTACCAAGAAGGGCTACATGGTCCAATCCAATAGTCGTGATGCCTGTTAGAATAGGCTGGCAGACATTGGTACTATCCAAGAGTCCACCCATGCCCACTTCCATGATGGCCACATCTACTTGCTCTGAGGCAAAGTAGTCATAGGCTATGGCTGTGATAATCTCAAACTCGGTTGTGCCCTGTAAATTAGCGGCCGCTTCTCCCTCCAGCAAAGACTGATAGTCTACCATGAGGGCTTCTAGTCTAGCCTCCGGGATAGATTCCCCATTGATGCTAATCTGGTCTGTATAATGAATGAGATAGGGCGAGCTGAAAACACCAACTCTCAGCCCTAGTTTTTCTAGCATATTTTTCAAAAAAGCAATGGTCGAACCCTTGCCATTGGTTCCTCCGATATGGATGACTTTGAGTTTGAGATGGGGATTTCCGCGCAAAGCTAACAGTTCCACCATTCGTTCCAAGCCAAAATGCGGTTGATCCGTCCGGTAGTTAGCAATCCACTGATTGTTTTCAATTTCTTTCATCTTATTTATATTGTTTTAAATCTAAATTTTCCGCTTCATCAGCCAATCGAATGGCTGATGCAATTTCAACTGCCATCTTGTGACTGGCTACGTCATGCACGCGCACCACTTCTACACCCTGTCTTGCAGCGATACTGGTTACATGAGCCGAAGCCGTATCTCGATTGCGGAAACCAAGTTCTGTCTCAGGATTGACTTCAAAACCATTTTCTTCAAGAATATTGATGACAAACCGCTTACGCGACACTCCAAGAAAGATTGGATAGCCCTTCTGATGTAGTTTATCCAAATCCCGTAAAAGAAGCAAATTTTCTTTCTTGGTCAGACCAAAGCCAATTCCTAGATCCAACAGGATATTTTCTTGTGCAATTCCAGCTTGATTTGCTCTCGCTAGTGCACGTTCAAAGAAAGTCTCCATCAAGTCTTCGATTGGCAATTTTTCAAAGTTAGCTAACTCTTCCTCTGTAAAAGCTTGTCCAAAACCAAAATGAGGAAAGATGAGCGAGCTAGGATGCTGAGGTCGAGCAATAACTGGATTAAACATGATGACCACTTTCGCACCAGCCTTAGCAACCACCTCCGCCATTTTCTCATCACCCATAAGACCAGTGATATCATTAACTAGATTGGCACCAGCAGCCAAAGCAGCTTCTGCTACCTGACTCTTCCAAGTATCAATAGAGATGAGGACATCACTTTCCTTGCGAATCGCTTTAATCACTGGAACAACACGCTGGATTTCCTCTTCTATCTCAACATAGCTATAGCTACTTCCCGGCCGAGTCGATTCTCCGCCGATATCTAGCATACTAGCCCCTTCTGCTATCAATTTACGAGCCTGCTGGAGTGCCTGCTCAAGAGCAAAAAATTGACCACCATCCGAAAAGGAATCTGGGGTTACATTGATAATTCCGCAAATAGCTGTCTTTGCATGATTTACTTTAGTTGACATATCGGTCACTCCCTCAAGGCTTTTCACCATATTATTTCTCTATTTTACCATAAAAAGAAAAAGATGGACACTATTGCATTCATCTTTTTTCCCAATAGAAACAAGTAAGCAATTGTCAAAAATCTTAAACAGAAATCCCTAATGTCCGACTCATGATCACCACAAGAGCCAACAAACAGAAAGCAACCCCATTCACAATCATGTGAAGTAAGATAGACATTTCCAAACGTTGGGTCTTGTAAGCCGTCCAAGACAGAACGATAGACATTCCTCCATAAATCAATAAAGAAGGTAAATTACTTGGTTGATGCAATAAAGCAAACACAATCGTACCTACTACAAATCCCAAGTTCTCCTTGCCTCGGAAAATCTTTTTAGGAACAATCCCACGGCACAAGATTTCCTCACAAATCGGAGCAAGCAAGGCTAGCAAAAAGAAACTGGAAATCAAAGAACTATTTTGAACCATATCGTTAATCTGAGACTGGTTAGCTGTTGTCGTCTCATTTGACAGTTGTAACAAGATAGAACCAAGTATATTTGAACCGATAATAACTAAATAACTCAAGCCCAAGCGTGCCAAATCCTTAGCTCTGAAAAAAGAAAAATTAAAACTTGCTAATTGCGTTTTACGAGCTCCAAAAATAAATAGTGCCAAAACCACAATCGAAATACCAGCAACTATCAGTCCTGACTGTAACAGTGGTACTGCATTTAAAGTTAAAATAGCAGTAACCCCTATAGGAATCTGATATAAAATTGTCGCCAGCAAAAAGATTAACAGCCAGCCTGCACGATTCAATAATTCTTCCCACATACTTTTCTCTTCCACCATTCATCTCCTAGACTTTATATTAAAAAAAGGGGGAAATCCCCCTGGGTAATTCTATTATAGGGCCATGCTGATATAGTTAAGGATAAACAAGGCATCCAAAATCCAAATCATGACATGAACATCTTTAGCTTGGCCTTTGACAATCTTAGTCAAAGTGTAAGTCAAGAAACCAACTGCAATCCCTTGAGTGATAGAGTAGCTGAATCCCATAAAGATAGATGTGAAGAAAGCAGGAACCGCTTCAGACATATCATCCCAATGAATATTTTTCAAGCTAGCCAACATCATAATCCCAACAATAATTAAGATTGGAGCTGTAGCAGATGTTGGTACGATAGCGAGAAGTGGGCTAAAGAAACTTGCAATTGCAAAACAGATAGCTACAACCAAGGCTGTCAAACCAGTACGTCCACCTGCACCGATACCAGCAGCAGATTCAACATAAGTCGTCACGTTTGAAGTACCAGCTACTGCACCAATTGTTGTAGCAATTAAATCAGAATAAAGAGCTTTGTCCAATTTAACTGATTCCTTGTTTTCACCTTTAGAAGCAATGATTCCAACTTTTTCACCAGTACCAATTAGAGTACCAATTGTATCGAAAATATCTGTTAACGAGAAGGCCAGAATAGCCATAAGAGTCTCAGGTAAGCGAGCTGTATCTGAAATCAAAGCTCCTAAACCTTCTGAACCAAGAGCTGCACCAAAAATTTTCTTCAAATCTTCTACCGCAGCACCCAAGTGATTATTTGAAAAATCAATGCTAGAAATATTAACTAAACCTACTGCAATTGCAAGAACTGTTGTTGTTAAGATAGAAAGGATAATCCCTCCCTTAATGCCTTTGATGACAAAAAAGATAGTAATGGCAAGTCCTGCAAGAGCCACCAAAACAGCTGGATTATTAAAGTCAACCAATCCTGGAACCGCTGAAGAGTTTGCTGCAATCGTTGCTTGAGCTTTGTCAGCACCTTCTCCTATAACAGTATAGTTACCTGGATCAATCGTAAATTTCAAAAGTCCAGCATTCTTAATCCCTACGTAGGCAAGGAAGACACCGATACCTGCTGAAATAGCTGAACGAAGAGCAGTAGGAATGGATTCAATGATCATTTTGCGTACATTTGTCAAAGTAATAATCAATGAAATAATACCACAAATGAAGACCATAGCCAAAGCTTCTTGCCAAGAATAACCAAGTCCAAAGACAACTGTAAAGGTAAAGAAAGCATTCAGTCCCATACCTGGTGCTTGGGCATATGGTAAGTTAGCATAAAAAGCCATCATAAGAGTTCCTACCACAGAACCAATAATCGTTGCTAGGAAGATACCCTGAGCAGGCATTCCTGTTTGCGAAAGAATTTGTGGGTTTACAAAGAGAATATAGCTCATTGCAAAGAAAGTTGTTAAACCAGCGAGAACCTCCGTACGAACGTCTGTACCGTTCTCTTTTAGTTTAAATAATTTGTCCATTATCAATCTCCTTTTAATTTTTACGAACAATAAAAGAATTATATCATTTATCATTCACTTTTTCAATATGTTTGTTTGATTTATTTAATAAAATGATGGAATTTAATTTTTTGTTTGGAATCTGCTTTTCTCTCTGCTTTTTGTTATAATAGTAGACATCTTATCTGGAAAGACACTAGAAAGGTCCATATGACGAAAAAAATTATTGCAGTTGACCTAGATGGAACCCTGCTCAACTCAGACAGTCAGATTTCTGACTTTACCAAAGAAACCATTAAAAAAGTTGCTGAACAAGGGCATCAGGTTATTATTACGACAGGTCGCCCTTACCGCATGTCAAAAGATTTCTACCGTGAACTAGGCTTAGACACTCCTATGATTAATTTCAACGGCTCCCTCACTCATTTGCCAGACCAAGTTTGGAACTTTGAAAAGTGTTTAACCGTAGACAAAAAATATCTTTTAGACATGGTTCGACGTTCTGAGGACATTCAAGCCGATTTTATCGCTGGAGAATACCGTAAAAAATTCTACATTACAAATCCTAATGAAGAAATTGCCAATCCTAAACTATTTGGCGTAGAAGCTTTCCGACCTGAAGACCAATTCCAGCCTGAATTGGTGACCAAGGATCCTAACTGTATTCTGCTGCAGACCAGAGCCAGTGACAAGTATGCCCTGGCAAAAGAAATGAACGCCTTCTACCAGCATCAACTTTCTATCAATACCTGGGGAGGCCCGCTCAATATCCTTGAGTGTACCCCAAAAGGTGTCAACAAGGCCTTTGCTTTGGACTACTTGCTCAAGGTAATGAACCGTGATAAAAAGGATTTGATTGCCTTTGGAGACGAACACAATGATACCGAAATGCTAGCTTTTGCTGGGAAGGGCTATGCCATGAAAAATGCTAATCCAGAGCTACTCCCTTATGCAGATGAGCAGATTGCCCTGACCAATGACCAAGATGGGGTTGCCAAAACCCTACAAGACTTATTCTTATAACCTATACTGATACTCAATGAAAATCAAAGAGCGAACTAGGAAGCTAGCCGTAGGTTGCTCAAAGCACTGCTTTGAGGTTGTAGATGAAGCTGACGTGGTTTGAAGAGATTTTCGAAGAGTATGGCCAGCTTGCGAGCTGGTCTTTGTGTTCTTTTCACAGTCTCATCAACCAGTTAATCGATTGTTCTATTTTTTGCCTCCAAAACCTTGGAAAAAGCTTTCTTTTGTGATATACTTCACATATAAATACAAGAGAGCTCGTCATACTCGACTCTGTTGACACAAAATCAATCCAGTCCTGTTTCTCCTGCTCTCAGTTAATATCAAGGAGGATAGCTATGAAAGCTGTTGTTGTAAATCCAGAAAGCACTGGTGTTGCTGTTGAAGAAAAAGTACTCCGTCCACTTGAAACTGGGGAAGCACTTGTAGAAATTGAATATTGTGGTGTTTGCCACACTGACCTCCACGTTGCCCATGGTGACTTTGGTCAAGTACCAGGACGCGTCCTAGGACACGAAGGTGTTGGTATCGTTAAAGAAATTGCCCCAGATGTTAAAAGCCTTAAAGTTGGCGACCGTGTCAGCGTTGCTTGGTTCTTTGAAGGGTGTGGTACTTGTGAATACTGTACAACTGGTCGCGAAACCCTTTGCCGTACAGTAAAAAATGCTGGTTACTCAGTAGACGGTGGTATGGCCGAACAATGTATCGTAACTGCAGACTATGCTGTTAAAGTTCCTGACGGACTTGATCCAGCCCAAGCTTCTTCTATCACATGTGCTGGTGTAACAACCTATAAAGCTATTAAAGAGGCCAAAGTTGAACCAGGCCAATGGGTTGTTCTTTACGGTGCTGGTGGACTTGGTAACCTCGCTGTTCAATATGCTAAAAAAGTATTCAATGCTCATGTCATCGCAGTTGATATCAATAACGACAAACTTGCCCTTGCAAAAGAAGTCGGTGCTGATATCGTTATTAACGGTCTCGAAGTTGAAGATGTACCTGGACTCATCAAGGAAAAAACTGATGGAGGTGCTCACTCAGCTGTCGTAACTGCTGTATCTAAAGTTGCCTTCAACCAGGCTGTTGACTCCGTTCGTGCTGGTGGTCGCGTCGTCGCTGTTGGTCTTCCTTCTGAAATGATGGAACTCAGCATCGTCAAAACCGTTCTAGATGGAATCCAAGTCATCGGTTCTCTTGTAGGAACTCGTAAAGACTTGGAAGAAGCCTTCCAATTCGGTGCAGAAGGTTTAGTAGTTCCAGTTGTTCAAAAACGTCCAGTAGAAGATGCTGTGGCAATTTTCGACGAAATGGAAAAAGGTCAAATCCAAGGACGTATGGTACTTGATTTCACAAACTAATTCAATGAAAATCTATATAAAAAAGTTGGATGCTTCTTCCAACTTTTTTATATTAAATTTTTAAAATAAAAAATATTCTCTCCTCGAAAATATTTATATATCAACATTTTAAAACATCTGTATTTTATTTTAAAAAAAATTATATATCAAATAGTTGATTTTTTTATGAAAACGATTTATACTAATCTAGTCTTAAAGTTTTCTTAAACAATGGGCACAACATTTTATAAGGAGGAATGACAATAATGAGTATCGGAATCATTATTGCGAGCCACGGCGAATTTGCTGCGGGTATTCATCAGTCAGGATCTATGATCTTTGGTGAACAAGAAAAGGTTCAAGTTGTAACCTTTATGCCAAATGAAGGTCCAGATGACCTATATGCTAAATTTAACAACGCTGTGGCTGCATTTGACGCAGAAGATGAGGTGCTAGTTTTGGCTGACCTTTGGAGTGGTTCTCCATTCAACCAAGCTAGTCGCGTGATGGGAGAAAATCCTGATCGTAAGTTTGCCATCATCACAGGACTTAACTTACCGATGTTAATCCAAGCCTATACAGAGCGCCTCATGGACGCTACAGCAGGTGTGGAAAAAGTCGCTGCGAATATTATCAAAGAAGCCAAAGATGGCATCAAAGCTCTTCCAGAAGAGTTAAATCCAGTTGAAGAAGTTGCAAGTGCTGCGGCTGCTCCAGTTGCCCAAGCTGCTATTCCAGAAGGAACTGTTATCGGTGACGGTAAACTAAAAATCAATCTTGCCCGTCTTGACACACGTCTCCTTCACGGTCAGGTTGCAACTGCTTGGACTCCAGATTCAAAAGCAGACCGTATCATCGTTGCTTCAGATAACGTTGCCAACGACGATCTTCGTAAAGAATTGATTAAACAAGCTGCTCCTAACGGAGTAAGAGCCAATGTTGTACCAATCCAAAAATTAATTGAGGTTTCAAAAGACCCACGTTTTGGAGAAACTCATGCCCTTGTCTTGTTTGAAACACCTCAAGATGCCCTTCGTGCAATTGAAGGTGGCGTGCCAATCAAGACTCTTAACGTAGGATCAATGGCTCACTCAACTGGTAAAACAATGATCAACAACGTTCTGTCTATGGACAAAGAAGATGTTGCTACATTTGAGAAAATGCGTGACCTCGGTGTTGAATTTGATGTACGTAAAGTACCAAACGACACCAAAAAAGATTTGTTTGACTTGATTAGCAAAGCCAACGTTCAATAACAAATATCAAACTATAGAAGAATTCTAAGAAATTTTTTCACTTTATTATCATTAAATAGAAAAGGAATAAAACCATGTCAGATATTTCAATTATTTCTGCTGTCTTGGTTGTAGTTGTTGCCTTCCTTGCAGGTCTTGAAGGTATCCTCGACCAATTCCAATTCCATCAACCAATCGTCGCATGTACCCTTATCGGACTTGCAACTGGTAACCTCGAAGCAGGTGTTATGCTTGGTGGATCACTTCAAATGATTGCCCTTGGTTGGGCAAACATCGGAGCTGCCGTAGCTCCTGACGCTGCTCTTGCATCTGTTGCCGCAGCAATCATCTTGATCAAAGGTGGTAACTTTACTACTGAAGGTATCGCCGTTGCAACAGCAACAGCTATCCCTCTTGCCGTAGCTGGACTTTTCTTGACAATGATTGTTCGTACAATCTCAGTTGGTTTGGTTCACACTGCAGATGCTGCTGCTAAAGAAGGAAATATTGCAGCTGTTGAACGTGCTCACTTTATCGCACTTCTTCTTCAAGGTCTTCGTATTGCTATCCCTGCTGCCTTCCTTATCGCTATCCCAGCTTCTGCCGTTCAAGATGCTCTTAAATTGATGCCAGACTGGTTGAACGGTGGTATGGCTGTCGGTGGTGCTATGGTCGTTGCCGTTGGTTACGCTATGGTTATCAACATGATGGCAACTCGTGAAGTATGGCCATTCTTCGCAATCGGTTTTGCTTTTGCTGCCATTTCTCAATTGACTTTGATTGCCCTTGGTGTAGTCGGTGTTGCCCTTGCCTTCATCTACCTTAACCTTTCAAAACAAGGTGGTAACGGTGGCGGCGGAGCTGCGACTTCTAACGACCCAATCGGTGATATCCTAGAAGACTACTAGAAAGGGGAACAATCATGACTGAAAAACTTCAATTATCAAAATCAGATCGTAAAAAAGTTTGGTGGCGTTCACAATTCCTTCAAGGTTCTTGGAACTACGAGCGTATGCAAAACTTGGGTTGGGCTTATTCATTGATCCCAGCTATCAAAAAATTGTACACTACTAAAGAAGACCAAGCTGCTGCTCTTGAGCGTCACCTTGAGTTCTTCAACACTCACCCATACGTAGCTGCTCCAATCATGGGGGTTACTCTTGCACTTGAAGAAGAACGTGCGAACGGTGTTGAAATCGACGACGCTGCTATCCAAGGGGTTAAAATCGGTATGATGGGACCTCTTGCTGGTATCGGTGACCCAGTATTCTGGTTTACAGTTCGTCCTATCCTTGGAGCCCTTGGTGCATCACTTGCTGCATCTGGTAACTTGGTTGGTCCACTTCTCTTCTTCTTCGGATGGAATGCGATCCGTATGGCCTTCCTATGGTACACACAAGAATTTGGTTACAAGGCTGGTTCTGAAATCACTAAAGACATGTCTGGTGGTATCTTGAAAGACATCACTAAAGGTGCTTCTATCCTTGGTATGTTCATCCTTGCCGTTCTTGTACAACGTTGGGTATCGATTAACTTCACTGTTAACCTTCCTGGTAAACAATTGGCTGAAGGTGCCTACATCAACTTCCCAGAAGGTCCTGTATCAGGTGCTGAATTGAAAGGTATCCTTGGTCAAGCACTTGGTGGATTGAGCCTAGATAAGATTCAACCACAAACTCTTCAAGGTCAGTTGAACTCATTGATTCCAGGATTGATGGGACTTCTCCTTACTTTTCTTTGCATGTGGTTGCTTAAGAAAAAAGTATCACCAATCTCAATCATCCTTGCACTCTTTGCAGTAGGTATCGCAGCTCGTTTCTTCGGTATCATGTAATCAAGAAATTCAAAAGGAACCAGGTTCTAAACCTGATTCCTTTTTTCTATGTTTTTATTCAGCCAAGGCTCCCATTGGATCCCAAGGTGCTAACACGATTGGATCTGCTTCATAGGCAGCTTGTTCTTCTGCTGTCAGCAATTCCTTGCGGACAACGATTTGGTAAGTATATTCGTCCATCCAAGCGTCTGAGGCAACAAAGTAACCATCTGTACCGACCTTGTCTCCCCATGAGTTTTCAACCTTCCACTTGGTTGACTTGCCATTTTCATCCAAGTCAACACCTGTCAAGACCATGGCGTGAGTCATCAAGCTTTCGCTGTAATCCAAACGTCCAGCCTTATCTTGAGTGAGTTTAATGTCCATGCTTGATTCAAAGTCATAAACATCTGTCGCAAGGATTCCAGCTTTACGGTTGCTGAGCTGGCCGACATCTGAACCAAACCAAACAGTCTCACCTGCTTGCATTTGGGCAATCGCCAATTCTTTCAAGCGCTCCATTGGAACGTTGATGTAGCGAACTGCACGACTACCAACCACATTTCCTAACATCTCAACTGTGTAAGATTGGCCGTAAGGCTTGTCAGCAGTTGGAGCATTGATAACAGAAACATAGTCTTCTAGAGGAAGATTGACATATTTCTTGTAAAACTCTTGTGGTGTAATGCCCTTTTCGCTTTGGTAGTTGTTATCCTTATCGCGATAAGCAAAATCAAACTTACGTGGTGGAAGTCCTAAAGACATTGCAAGGAAGTTAAAGATTTCTTGCAAGAGGTCTTCTTTCTTAGCTTGAACAGCCGCTTGGTCTGCGCCAGAAGCAAGCAAGTCACGCAAGATTTGAGCATCTTGACGAAGCAATTTGTTAAGGATTGCATTTAGCTCACGGCTACTGCTAGATGAAACAGACTCAGGATAAACTGACTTGGGAACAACACCGTATTTCTCAAAGAGGGAAACGACCATATCCCATTGACCACCATCTTGTTGAGGGGTTTGAAGTAGGAATTTAACCTTACGGCTAGTTAGGTCTTGGTCTGCAATCGCAATTACTTGCTCCAAGAACCAGTTTGATTTCTCATACTTGTCCCAGAAGAAAGTGTGGGCTTGTGACAACTCAAAATTCTCCAATTTGTATTGAGAGATAAGTTTGTGGCGGAAGGTGTTGAGAGCTGCAAACATCCAGCAACGACCAGACGCTTTCTGGTTGGTTACCTTGTCCTTGGTCAAATCCAATGAGAAAACAGGTGTATTGTCTACATGACTTTGGCGACGTTCTAGAGCTGTAAAAATTCCGTTGTGGCTAGCAGCATTTTCAATCGCTTGGTATTTGACATTTGCTTCATAGTTGGCAAATAATTTATCAGTAAATGATTCTTGAATCGCGTTCATAGATTCCTCCTTTTATTCTACAGTCTATTATAACGCTTTTCAAAAAGTAAGCAACTGAAAAACATAAAAGGTAAGGATATTCTTCCTCACCTTTTCGAATATAAATCCAATTAAGCAATACTCGCAAGAAGATTTTCCAATTCCTCCTTGGTCAAACGACGCCATTCTCCTCTTTGTAAATTCTCATCCAAAACTAAAGTTCCCATAGTCAAACGCTGTAGGTCCACTACTTCCTTGCCACAGTATGCCACCATACGCTTGACCTGATGAAATTTCCCTTCTGCAATGGTCACACGGATTTGGCTTTGATTCTTTTCTGTATCTATGGATACAAGCTCCAGTCTAGCAGGCTGACAGGTAAAATCCTTAAGAGGAATTCCCTTAGCGAATGTCTCCACATCTTCTTGGGTCATCATTCCCTTGACCTGAGCCAGATATGTCTTGTCTACATGACGCTTGGGTGAAAGCAGAGCATGGGCAAGTTGGCCGTCATTAGTCAAGAGCAAAAGACCATGCGTGTCAATATCCAAGCGCCCTACTGGGAAAACTTCCTTGCTCCGAGCCAAGTCATCCAACAAGTCCAGAACGGTTCTATGCTTGGGGTCCTCAGTCGCTGAAATAACACCTTGGGGCTTGTTCATCATGTAGTAGACAAACTCTTCATACTCCAGCACCTGCCCATCAAAGCAAATCTCATCTCTTCCTTCATCAATCTGCAATTTAGCTGATTTTTCCTTTTTACCATTTACCATCACGCGCCCAGCCTTGAGCAAGTTTTTGACCTCAGTCCGACTTCCCACAGCGCAGGCAACTAAAAATTTATCTAATCTCATAGAACTATTATATCATACTCAAAAGGAGGCTGGTACAATGGCCAACCTCCTTTTCGTTTCATACTCTTCAAAAATCTCTTCAAACCGCGTCAACGTCGCCTTGCCGTAGGTATATGTTACTGACTTCGTCAGTTCTATCTGCAACCTCAAAACAGTGTTTTGAGCTGACTTCGTCAGTTCTATCTGCAACCTCAAAACAGTGTTTTGAGCTGACTTCGTCAGTTCTATCTGCAACCTCAAA
>NZ_CAUQWY010000036.1:0-16107 GCF_963521865.1 uncultured Streptococcus sp. | reverse complement strand
AAAAGAAAAGTATACCTTTGATAATTTTATTCAAGGGGATGGAAATGTTTGGGCAAAATCTGCTGCTTTAGCTGTTTCAGAAGATTTAGCTTTGACCTATAACCCTCTTTTTATATATGGAGGTCCAGGTCTTGGTAAGACTCACCTATTAAATGCTATTGGTAACGAAATTCTAAAAAACATTCCTGATGCGCGTGTTAAATATGTCCCTGCTGAAAGCTTTATTAATGACTTTCTTGATCACCTAAGACTGGGAGAAATGGAAAAGTTTAAAAAGACATACCGTAGCCTTGATCTTTTATTGATTGATGATATACAATCTCTAAGTGGTAAAAAAGTTGCAACACAAGAAGAATTTTTCAATACCTTTAATGCACTGCACGACAAGCAAAAACAAATTGTCCTAACCAGTGACAGAAGTCCAAAACATCTGGAAGGACTTGAAGAAAGACTTGTCACGCGCTTTAGTTGGGGATTAACACAGCACATTACACCTCCTGAATTTGAAACGCGTATTGCCATTCTACAAAGCAAAACTGAACATTTGAATTACAATTTCCAAAACGATACTTTAGAATACTTAGCAGGTCAATTTGATTCAAATGTTCGCGATCTCGAAGGGGCAATTAATGATATCACTTTGGTCGCTAGAGTAAAGAAAATCAAAGATATTACAATTGATGTTGCTGCAGAAGCTATTAGAGCTCGAAAACAAGATGTTAGCCAAATCCTCGTCATCCCAATTGATAAAATCCAAAATGAAGTTGGTAACTTTTATGGTGTCAGTGTCAAAGAAATGAAGGGAAGTAGACGTCTTCAAAATATTGTGTTAGCCCGTCAAGTGGCTATGTATTTATCTAGAGAACTAACAGATAATAGTCTTCCAAAAATTGGGAAGGAATTTGGAGGAAAAGATCATACAACAGTCATTCATGCCCATGCCAAAATTAAATCTTTGATTGATGAAGACGATAATTTACGTTTAGAAATTGAATCAATCAAAAAGAAAATTAAATAACTTGTGGATAACTTTTACTTTTTTATCTTTTTTATCCACATTTTTTAAACAATCCAAAAAACTTGATATGACTTGTTTAAAGTCTGTTTTCCACAGAATTCACAGACTCTATTATTACTATTATCCTTCTAATACTAAAAATAAATAAAGGAGAATCCATGATTCATTTTTCAATTAATAAAAATTTATTTCTACAAGCATTAAATACTACTAAGAGAGCTATTAGTTCTAAAAATGCCATTCCTATTTTATCAACAGTAAAAATTGACGTAACTAATGAAGGTGTTACTTTAATTGGTTCAAATGGTCAAATTTCAATTGAAAATTTTATTTCTCAAAAAAATGAAGATGCTGGTTTGTTAATTACTTCTTTAGGTTCGATCCTTCTTGAAGCTTCTTTCTTTATCAATGTGGTATCTAGTCTACCTGATGTGACTCTTGATTTTAAAGAAATTGAACAAAATCAAATTGTTTTAACGAGTGGTAAATCAGAAATTACCCTAAAAGGAAAAGATAGCGAACAGTACCCACGAATCCAAGAAATTTCAGCAAGCACTCCTTTGGTTCTTGAAACAAAATTACTCAAGAAAATTATTAATGAAACAGCATTTGCTGCAAGTACACAAGAAAGTCGTCCGATTTTAACAGGTGTTCATTTTGTATTGAGTCAACACAAAGAGCTAAAAACAGTTGCAACAGACTCTCATCGTCTAAGCCAGAAAAAATTAACGCTTGAGAAAAATAGTGATGATTTTGATGTCGTGATTCCGAGCCGTTCTCTACGCGAATTTTCAGCGGTATTTACAGATGATATCGAAACTGTAGAGATTTTCTTTGCCAATAACCAAATCCTCTTTAGAAGCGAAAATATTAGCTTCTATACTCGTCTCCTAGAAGGAAACTATCCTGATACAGATCGCTTGATTCCAACAGACTTTAACACTACTATTACTTTTGATGTTGTAAACTTACGCCAGTCAATGGAGCGTGCTCGTCTTTTATCAAGTGCGACTCAAAATGGTACTGTGAAACTTGAAATTAAAGATGGGGTTGTTAGCGCTCATGTTCACTCTCCAGAAGTTGGTAAAGTAAACGAAGAAATCGATACTGATCAGGTTACTGGTGAAGATTTGACCATTAGTTTCAACCCAACTTACTTGATTGATTCTCTTAAAGCTTTAAATAGCGAAAAGGTGACCATTAGCTTTATCTCAGCTGTTCGTCCATTTACTCTTGTGCCAGCAGATACTGACGAAGACTTCATGCAACTTATCACCCCAGTTCGTACAAATTAAGTGAAAGAGGTTGAGCCTAGCTCGCCTCTTTTATGATATAATCGAAAAAGAAAAGGAGAGTAGTATGTATCAAGTTGGAAATTTTGTTGAAATGAAAAAACCACATGCTTGTACAATCAAGTCAACTGGTAAAAAAGCAAATCGTTGGGAAATTACACGTGTAGGGGCAGATATAAAAATAAAGTGCAGTAATTGTGACCATGTTGTCATGATGGGGCGCTATGATTTTGATCGAAAGATGAATAAAATTATTGACTGATACTCAATGAAAATCAAAGAGCAAACTAGGAAACTAGCCGAAGACTGTACTTGAGTACGGCAAGGAGACGTTGACGTGGCTTGAATTTGATTTTCGAAGAGTATGAGAACCCTTAGTTAGAGGGTTAGCAAGTTTTCCCTTTTTGTGTTATAATATTAGGGATTGAAATGAAAACGGAGAATGAGAAAATATGGCTTTAACAGCAGGTATCGTTGGTTTGCCAAACGTTGGTAAATCAACACTATTTAATGCAATTACAAAAGCAGGAGCAGAGGCAGCAAACTACCCATTTGCGACGATTGATCCAAACGTTGGAATGGTAGAAGTTCCAGATGAACGCCTACAAAAACTAACTGAAATGATCACTCCTAAAAAGACAGTTCCAACAACATTTGAATTTACAGATATCGCAGGGATTGTAAAAGGAGCTTCAAAAGGAGAAGGACTAGGGAATAAATTCTTGGCCAATATCCGTGAAGTAGATGCGATTGTTCATGTAGTTCGTGCTTTTGATGATGAAAATGTCATGCGCGAGCAAGGACGTGAAGATGCCTTTGTGGATCCACTTGCAGATATTGACACCATTAATCTAGAATTGATTCTTGCTGACTTAGAATCAGTCAATAAGCGTTATGCGCGTGTAGAAAAGATGGCACGTACGCAAAAAGATAAAGAATCTGTAGCAGAATTCAATGTTCTTCAAAAGATTAAACCAGTCCTTGAAGATGGAAAATCAGCTCGTACAATCGAATTTACAGATGAGGAACAAAAGGTTGTAAAAGGTCTCTTCTTGTTGACGACTAAACCAGTGCTCTATGTTGCTAATGTGGACGAGGATGTGGTTTCAGAACCTGACTCTATCGACTATGTTAAACAAATTCGTGAATTCGCAGCGACAGAAAATGCTGAAGTAGTCGTTATTTCTGCGCGTGCTGAGGAAGAAATTTCTGAGTTAGACGATGAAGACAAGCAAGAGTTTCTTGAAGCACTTGGATTGACAGAATCAGGCGTTGACAAGTTGACTCGTGCAGCTTACCACTTACTTGGACTTGGAACTTACTTCACAGCTGGTGAAAAAGAAGTTCGCGCTTGGACCTTCAAACGTGGTATGAAGGCTCCTCAAGCAGCTGGAATTATCCACTCAGACTTTGAAAAAGGCTTTATTCGTGCAGTAACCATGTCATATGAGGATTTAGTTAAATACGGCTCTGAAAAGGCCGTAAAAGAAGCTGGACGCTTGCGTGAAGAAGGAAAAGAATATATCGTTCAAGATGGCGATATCATGGAATTCCGCTTTAATGTCTAAAAATTTAATAAATAGTGTCAATTAGGTTGGAAAAAAATTCCAACCCTTTTGGCTTTTGAAAGGAAAAATAAATGACCAAATTACTTGTAGGCTTGGGAAATCCAGGGGATAAATATTTTGAAACAAAACACAATGTTGGTTTTATGTTGATTGACAAAATAGCGAAGAAACAGAATGTCACTTTTACACACGATAAGATATTTCAAGCTGACCTAGCATCCTTTTTCCTAAATGGAGAAAAAATTTATCTTGTCAAACCAACGACATTTATGAATGAAAGTGGAAAAGCGGTTCATGCTTTATTGACTTACTATGGTTTGGATATTGAAGATTTACTCATCATTTATGATGACCTTGATATGGAAGTTGGGAAAATTCGTTTAAGAGCAAAGGGATCCGCAGGTGGTCATAATGGTATCAAGTCTATTATTCAACATATAGGGACTCAGACCTTTAATCGTGTTAAGATTGGAATCGGAAGACCTAAAAGTGGTATGTCAGTTGTTCACCATGTTTTGAGTACGTTTGACAAGGATGATTATATCGGTATTTTACAGTCTATTGACAAGGTTGACGAAGCTGTAAATTATTATTTACAAGAGAAAAAATTTGAGAAAACAATGCAGAGGTATAATGGATAAATGGTGACCTTATTAGATTTATTCTCAGAAAATGGTCAGATTAAAAAATGGCATCAAAATTTAACAGATAAGAAAAGACAATTAATGTTAGGTTTGTCAACTTCTACAAAAGCTTTAGCAATTGCTAGTAGCTTGAGACAGGAAGATAAGATTGTGTTATTGACGTCAACTTATGGAGAAGCAGAAGGACTTGTTAGTGATCTTATATCTATCTTGGGTGAGGAACTTGTCTATCCATTTTTGGTAGATGACTCCCCTATGGTCGAATTTTTGATGTCTTCACAAGAAAAAATCATTTCACGGGTTGAAGCCTTGCGTTTTTTGACTGATTCATCTAAGAAAGGGATTTTAGTTTGTAATATCGCAGCAAGTCGATTGATTTTACCGTCTCCAAATATATTCAAAGATAGTATTGTAAAAATAACAGTTGGTGAAGAATATGACCAACACGCGCTTATCCATCAGTTAAAGGAAATTGGATATCGAAAAGTTACACAAGTACAAACTCAGGGCGAATTTAGTCTGCGAGGAGATATTTTAGATATTTTTGAAATATCCCAGTTAGAACCTTGCCGAATTGAGTTTTTTGGTGATGAAGTCGATGGTATCAGGTCATTTGAAGTAGAAACACAATTATCGAAAGAAAATAAGAAAGAACTCACTATATTTCCAGCTAGCGACATACTTTTGAGAGAAAAGGATTATCAACGAGGTCGGTCAGCTTTAGAAAAACAAATTTCAAAGACCTTATCACCTATTTTGAAATCATACCTAGAAGAAATTTTTTCAAGTTTTCACCAAAAACAAATGCATTCTGATTCCCGAAAATTTTTATCTTTGTGTTATGACAAGACATGGACTGTTTTTGACTATATTGAAAAAGATACCCCAATATTCTTTGATGATTATCAAAAATTAATGAATCAGTATGAAGTATTTGAAAGAGAATTAGCACAATACTTTACAGAAGAATTACAGAACAGTAAAGCATTTTCTGAGATGCAGTATTTTGTAGATACAGAGCAAATCTATAAAAAACAGAGTCCAGTTACCTTTTTCTCTAATCTGCAAAAGGGGTTAGGAAATCTCAAGTTTGATCAAATTTATCAATTTAATCAATATCCTATGCAGGAATTTTTCAATCAATTTTCTTTTCTAAAAGAAGAAATTGAGCGATACAAAAAAATGGATTATACTATTATTCTTCAGTCTAGTAATTCAATGGGAAGTAAAACATTGGAGGATGTTTTAGAGGAATATCAGATTAAATTGGATTCCAGAGATAAGTCAAGTATCTGTAAAGAATCTGTAAACCTAATCGAGGGGAATCTCAGACATGGTTTTCATTTTGTAGATGAAAAAATTCTATTGATTACTGAACATGAGATTTTTCAAAAGAAATTGAAACGTCGTTTTCGAAGACAACATGTTTCAAATGCAGAGCGCTTAAAAGATTATAATGAACTTGAAAAAGGGGACTATGTTGTTCACCACATTCATGGAATTGGTCAATACCTAGGAATTGAAACAATTGAAATCAAAGGGATTCACCGCGATTATGTTAGCGTCCAATACCAAAATGGTGATCAAATCTCTATCCCAGTGGAACAGATTCATCTACTTTCCAAATACGTTTCAAGTGACGGTAAAGCACCTAAACTCAATAAATTAAATGATGGTCATTTCAAAAAAGCAAAGCAAAAAGTTAAGAACCAGGTAGAGGATATAGCTGACGATTTAATCAAACTTTATTCTGAACGCAGCCAGTTGAAGGGTTTTGCTTTCTCAGCTGATGATGAAGATCAACATGCTTTTGATGATGCCTTCCCTTATGTTGAAACGGATGATCAACTTCGTAGTGTTGAGGAAATCAAGAGAGATATGCAGGCTTCTCAGCCAATGGATCGACTTTTAGTTGGAGATGTTGGTTTTGGAAAGACTGAAGTTGCTATGCGTGCAGCCTTTAAGGCAGTCAATAATCACAAACAGGTTGTCGTCTTAGTTCCGACGACGGTTTTAGCGCAACAGCACTATACGAATTTTAAGGAACGATTCCAAAATTTTGCAGTTAATATTGATGTGTTGAGTCGCTTTAGAAGTAAAAAAGAGCAGACTGAAACACTTGAAAAATTGAAAAACGGTCAAGTTGATATTTTGATTGGAACACATCGTGTTTTGTCAAAAGATGTTGTATTTGCTGATTTGGGCTTGATGATTATTGATGAGGAACAGCGATTTGGTGTCAAGCATAAGGAAACCTTGAAAGAGTTGAAGAAACAAGTGGATGTACTAACCTTGACCGCTACGCCAATTCCTCGTACCCTTCACATGTCTATGCTGGGAATCAGAGATTTGTCTGTTATTGAAACTCCGCCGACTAATCGCTATCCTGTTCAGACCTATGTTTTGGAAAAGAATGATAGTGTGATTCGTGATGCTGTCTTGCGTGAAATGGAGCGTGGAGGTCAAGTTTACTATCTTTACAACAAAGTTGACACGATTGACCAGAAGGTTTCAGAATTACAGGAGTTGATTCCAGAGGCTTCGATTGGTTATGTTCATGGTCGAATGAGTGAAATCCAGTTGGAAAATACTCTACTAGACTTTATTGAGGGACAATACGATATCTTGGTGACGACTACCATTATTGAGACAGGGGTGGACATTCCAAATGCCAATACTTTATTTATTGAAAATGCGGAACATATGGGCTTGTCAACCTTGTATCAGTTAAGAGGAAGAGTCGGTCGTAGTAATCGTATTGCTTATGCCTATCTCATGTATCGTCCAGAAAAATCAATCAGTGAAGTTTCTGAAAAGAGATTAGAAGCAATTAAAGGATTTACAGAATTGGGCTCCGGATTTAAGATTGCTATGCGAGATCTTTCGATTCGTGGAGCAGGAAATCTTTTAGGCAAATCCCAGTCTGGTTTTATTGATTCTGTTGGTTTTGAATTGTATTCGCAGTTACTAGAAGAAGCTATTGCTAAACGAAACGGTAATGCTAACACTAATACAAGAACCAGAGGGAATGCTGAGTTGATTTTGCAAATTGATGCCTATCTTCCTGATACTTATATTTCTGATCAACGACATAAGATTGAAATTTACAAGAAAATTCGTCAAATTGACAACCGTGTCAATTATGAAGAGTTACAAGAGGAGTTGATAGACCGTTTTGGAGAATACCCAGATGTAGTAGCCTATCTTTTAGAGATTGGTTTAGTCAAGTCATATTTGGACAAGGTCTTTGTTCAACGTGTGGAAAGAAAAGAAAACAAGATTACAATTCAATTTGAAAAAGTCACTCAACGACTGTTTTTAGCTCAAGATTATTTTAAAGCTTTATCCGCAACGAACTTAAAAGCAGGCATCGCTGAGAATAAGGGATTAATGGAGCTTGTATTTGATGTCCGAAACAAGAAGGACTATGAAATTTTAGAAGGTCTGCTCATTTTTGGAGAAAGTTTATTAGAGATAAAAGAGTCGAAGGAAGAAAATTCCATTTGATATTTTTCTTCTATAAAACAGATAAAAATGGTACAATAATAAGTTGAGGTAATAAGTATGAGATTAGACAAATATTTAAAAGTATCAAGAATTATCAAGCGTCGTACAGTTGCAAAGGAAGTAGCAGATAAAGGCAGAATCAAGGTGAATGGAATCTTGGCCAAAAGTTCAACGGATTTGAAAGTTAATGACCAAGTTGAAATTCGTTTTGGCAATAAGTTGCTACTTGTAAAAGTACTGGAGATGAAAGATAGTACAAAAAAAGAAGATGCAGCAGGCATGTATGAAATTATCAGTGAAACACGGGTAGAAGAAAATGTCTAAAAATATCGTACAATTGAATAATTCTTTTATTCAAAATGAACATCAACGTCGTCGCTATCTGATGAAAGAACGACAAAAACGTAATCGTTTCATGGGTTGGGTTCTTATTTTGATGATTTTATTGTTCATTTTACCAACTTATAATCTTGCTCAAAGTTATCACCAATTACTCCAAAGACGTCAACAGTTATCAGACTTGCAAACTCAGTATCAAACCTTGAGTGAGGAAAAGGAGAAAGAGACAGCTTTTGCTACAAAGTTGAAAGATGAAGATTACGCTGCTAAATACATGCGTGCAAAATATTATTATTCTAAGAATCGGGAAGCTGTTTATACGATTCCTGACTTGCTTCCAAGGTGATAAAATGGAAAATTTATTAGACGTAATTGAGCAATTTTTGAATCTATCGGATGAAAAACTAGAAGAGTTGTCTGATAAAAATCAACTATTGCGTTTACAAGAAGAAAAGGAAAGGAAGAATGCGTAAATTCTTAATTATTTTGTTGCTACCGAGTTTTTTGACTATTTCAAAAGTCGTTAGCACAGAAAAAGAAGTCGTCTATACTTCGAAAGAAATTTATTACCTTTCACAATCTGACTTTGGTATTTATTTTAGAGAAAAGCTAAGTTTTCCTATGGTTTATGGAGAGGTTCCTGTTTATGCGAATGAAGATTTAGTTGTGGAATCTGGAAAATTAACTCCAAAAACAAGTTTCCAAATAACCGAGTGGCGTTTAAATAAACAAGGAATTCCAGTATTTAAGCTATCAAATCATCAATTTATAGCTGCGGACAAACGATTTTTATATGATCAGTCAGAGGTAACTCCAACAATAAAAAAAGTATGGTTAGAATCTGATTTTAAACTGTACAATAGTCCTTATGATTTAAAAGAAGTGAAATCATCCTTATCAGCTTATTCTCAGGTATCAATCGATAAGACTATGTTTGTAGAAGGAAGAGAATTTCTACATATTGATCAGGCTGGATGGTTAGATAAGGAATCAACTTCTGAAGAAGATAATCGTATGAGTAAAGTTCAAGAAATGTTATCGGAAAAATATCAGAAGGATTCATTTTCTATTTATGTTAAGCAACTGACTACTGGAAAAGAAGCTGGTATTAATCAAGATGAAAAGATGTATGCAGCTAGTGTTTTGAAACTACCTTATCTTTATTATGCGCAAGAAAAAATAAATGAGGGTCTTTATCAGTTAGATACGACTATAAAATACGTATCTGCAGTTAATGATTTTCCAGGTTCTTATAAACCAGAGGGAAGTGGTAGCCTCCCTAAAAAAGAGGATAATAAAGAGTATTCTCTCAAGGACTTAATAACGAAAGTATCTAAAGAATCGGACAATGTAGCTCATAATATATTGGGTTATTACATTTCAAACCAATCTGATGCCACATTCAAATCCAAGATGTCTGCTATTATGGGAGATGATTGGGATTCAAAAGAAAAATTGATTTCTTCTAAGATGGCTGGGAAGGTTATGGAAGCCATTTATAATCAAAATGGATTTGTATTGGAATCTTTAACTAAAACAAATTTTGATAATGAGCGAATTGCCAAAGGTGTTTCTGTGAAGGTAGCTCATAAAATTGGGGATGCGGACGAATTTGAGCATGATACGGGTGTTGTCTATGCAGATTCTCCATTTGTTCTTTCTATTTTCACTAAGAATTCTGATTATGATACGATTTCTAAGATAGCCAAGGATGTTTATGAGGTTCTAAAATGAGGGAACAAGATTTTTTAAATCATTTTCTCAAGAAGGGATATTTCAAAAAGCATACTAAGGTGGTGCTAGCTCTTTCTGGTGGGTTAGATTCTATGTTTCTATTTAAGGTATTATCTACTTATCAAAAAGAGTTAGAAATTGAATTGATTCTAGCTCATGTGAATCATAAGCAGAGAGTAGAATCAGATTGGGAAGAAAAGGAATTAAGGAAGTTGGCTGCTGAAGCAGAGCTTCCTATTTATATCAGCAATTTTTCAAGAGAATTTTCAGAAGCATGGGCTCGAGATTTTCGTTATGATTTTTTTAAAGAGGTCATGAAAAAGACAGGTGCTACAGCCTTAGTCACTGCCCACCATGCTGATGACCAGGTGGAAACGATTTTAATGCGTTTGATTCGAGGCACTCGTTTGCGCTATCTATCAGGGATTAAGGAGAAGCAAGTAGTCGGAGAGATAGAAATCATTCGGCCCTTCTTGCATTTTCAAAAAAAAGGCTTTCCATCAATTTTTCACTTTGAAGATGCATCAAATAAGGAAAATCATTATTTTCGCAATCGTATTCGAAACTCTTATTTACCAGAATTAGAAAAAGAAAATCCTCGATTTAGAGATGCAATCTTAAGCTTCGGAAATGAAATTTTAGATTATGACTTAGCCATAGCTGAATTATCAAAGAATATTGATGTAGAAAATTTAGAGCAGCTATTGTCTTACTCTGAGTCGACACAAAGAGTTTTACTTCAAACTTATCTGAATCGTTTTCCAGATTTGAATCTTACAAAAGCTCAGTTTGAAGAAGTTCGGCAAATTTTAAAAACTAAAAGCCAGTATCGTCATCCGCTTAAAAATGGCTATGAATTGATAAAAGAGTATCAACAGTTTCGGATTTGTAAAATCAGTCCGCAGGCTGATGAAAAGGAAGATGAACTTGTGTTACACTATCAAAATCAGGTATTTTATCAAGGATACATATTTTCCTTTGGACTTCCTTTAGAAGGTGAATCAATTCAACAAATACCTGTTTCACGCGAAACATCCATACACATTCGTCATCGAAAAACAGGAGATTTTTTGATTCAAAATGGACATAGAAAAAAACTCAGACGTCTATTTATTGATTTGAAAATTCCTATGGAAAAGCGAAAATCTGCTCTGATTATTGAGCAATTTGGTGAAATTGTCTCAATTTTGGGAATTGCGACCAGTAATTTGAGTAAAAACACGAAAAATGATATAATGAACACTGTACTTTATATAGAAAAAATAGATAGGTAAAAAAATGTTAGAAAATGATATTAAAAAAATCCTTGTTTCACACGATGAAATTACAGAAGCTGCTAAAAAATTAGGTGCCCAACTAACTAAAGACTATGCAGGAAAAAATCCGATTTTAATTGGGATTTTAAAAGGATCTATCCCTTTTATGGCTGAATTGGTAAAACATATTGATACACATATTGAAATGGACTTCATGATGGTTTCTAGCTATCATGGTGGAACAGCAAGTAGTGGTGTTATCAATATCAAGCAAGATGTGACTCAAGATATCAAAGGACGACATGTTCTGTTTGTAGAAGATATCATTGATACAGGTCAAACTTTGAAGAGTTTAAGAGATATGTTTAAAGCAAGAGAGGCTGCTTCTGTTAAAATTGCAACCTTGTTGGATAAACCAGAAGGACGTGTTGTAGAAATTGAGGCAGACTATACCTGCTTTACTATCCCAAATGAGTTTGTAGTAGGTTATGGTTTAGACTACAAAGAAAACTATCGTAACCTTCCTTATGTTGGAGTATTGAAAGAAGAAGTATATTCAAATTAGAAAGAACAATTTTTAATGAAAAAACAAAATAATGGTTTAATTAAAAATCCTTTTCTATGGTTATTACTTATTTTTTTCCTAGTTACAAGTTACCAGTATTTTAGTACAGGTAGTGTTGCAGGGAAAAGTGAGCAAATTAATTATACAGAATTGGTAAAAGAAATTACCGATGACAATGTAAAAGAATTGACTTACCAACCAAATGGCAGTGTTATCGAAGTTTCAGGTGTTTATAAAAATCCTAAAATAAGTAAAGAAGCAACAGGCATTCAGTTCTTTTCTCCTTCTGCTACAACAGTAGAGAAATTTTCAAGTATTATTCTTCCTTCAGACACTACAGTTTCAGAATTGCAAAAGCTTGCTTCTGACCATAAAGCGGAAGTAACTGTTAAACATGAAAGTTCAAGTGGTATGTGGATTAATATTCTTGTATCCATTGTGCCATTCGGTATTCTCTTCTTCTTCCTATTCTCTATGATGGGAAATATGGGAGGAAATAATGGCCGTAACCCAATGAGTTTTGGACGTAGTAAGGCTAAAGCCGCAAATAAAGAAGATATTAAAGTAAGATTTTCAGATGTTGCTGGAGCTGAGGAAGAAAAACAAGAACTAGTTGAAGTTGTTGAATTCTTAAAAGATCCAAAACGATTTACAAAACTTGGAGCCCGTATTCCAGCAGGTGTTCTTTTGGAGGGACCTCCAGGAACAGGTAAAACTTTGCTTGCTAAGGCAGTAGCCGGAGAAGCAGGTGTTCCATTCTTTAGTATCTCAGGTTCTGACTTTGTAGAAATGTTTGTCGGAGTTGGAGCTAGTCGTGTTCGTTCTCTTTTTGAAGATGCCAAAAAAGCAGCACCAGCTATCATCTTTATAGATGAAATTGATGCTGTTGGACGTCAGCGTGGAGTTGGTCTTGGCGGAGGAAATGACGAACGTGAACAAACCTTGAACCAACTCTTGATTGAGATGGATGGTTTTGAGGGAAATGAAGGGATTATCGTCATCGCTGCGACAAACCGTTCAGATGTACTGGACCCTGCCCTTCTGCGTCCAGGACGTTTTGATAGAAAAGTCTTGGTTGGTCGCCCTGATGTTAAGGGTCGCGAAGCAATCTTGAAAGTTCACGCTAAGAACAAACCTTTAGCAGAAGATGTTGATTTGAAATTAGTGGCTCAACAAACTCCAGGTTTTGTTGGTGCTGATTTAGAGAATGTCTTGAATGAAGCAGCTTTAGTTGCTGCCCGTCGCAACAAGTCAGTTATTGATGCTTCAGATATTGATGAAGCAGAAGATAGAGTTATTGCCGGACCTTCTAAGAAAGATAAGACAGTTTCACAAAAAGAACGTGAATTAGTTGCTTATCATGAGGCAGGACATACCATTGTTGGTCTAGTCTTGTCGAATGCCCGTGTTGTTCATAAAGTTACCATCGTACCACGCGGCCGTGCAGGCGGTTATATGATTGCACTTCCTAAGGAAGACCAAATGCTTCTATCTAAAGAAGATATGAAAGAGCAATTGGCTGGTTTAATGGGTGGACGTGTAGCTGAAGAAATTATCTTTAATGTCCAAACTACAGGAGCTTCAAACGACTTTGAACAAGCTACACAGATGGCGCGTGCAATGGTTACAGAGTACGGTATGAGTGAAAAACTTGGCCCAGTACAATATGAAGGAAACCATGCCATGTTTGGTGCACGGAGCCCTCAAAAATCAATTTCAGAGCAAACAGCTTATGAAATTGATGAAGAGGTTCGTTCATTATTGAATGAAGCACGAAATAAAGCTGCTGAAATTATTCAGTCAAATCGTGAAACTCACAAATTGATTGCTGAAGCATTATTGAAACACGAAACATTAGATAGTACACAAATTAAATCTCTTTATGAAACAGGAAAAATGCCTGAGACGTTAGAAGAGGAATCACATGCCCTATCTTATGATGAAGTGAAGTCAAAAATGAATGACGAAAAATAACCCCAAGAGAGGCTTGTCCTCTCTTTTTTGTGCAGTTTAGACGGTGTAGGGAACAGAATGGATGAAATGAATCAAATTAGCTTCATTATTTGTTAGACTGTATCTAGAAAGGGGAACATTATGATTAAAGAATTATATGAAGAAGTCCAAGGGATTGTGTATAAGTGTAGAAATGAGTATTACCTTCATTTATGGGAACTATCGGATTGGGACCAAGAGGGGATGATCTGCTTGCATGAATTAATTAGTAGAGAAGAAAGATTATCAGAAGATATGCCACGTTTACGTAAATATTTCAAAACTAAGTTCCGGAATCGCATTTTAGATTATATCCGTAAGCAGGAAAGTCAAAAACGAAGATATGATAAAGAACCCTATGAAGAAGTAGGTGAGATTAGTCATCGTATCAGTGAGGGAGGTCTGTGGCTAGATGACTATTATCTCTTTCATGAAACCCTAAGAGATTATAGAAGCAAACAAAGTAAAGACAAACAAGAAGAGTTAGAACGCGTCTTAAGAAATGAACGATTTAGAGGTCGTCAAAGAGTCCTAAGAGACTTACGTATTGTGTTTAAAGAGTTTGATATCCGTACTCATTAGGAAGTTATACAAAAAAAGCTAAATTCGCAAATTAAGTTCCACCGCTAGTAGAAGTGGAAGTTAGTCTGATAAAAATCATAAAAACCAGTAGAATTCCGTGTCAGGGTAAGTTCCACTGGTTTTACTCATGCTTGATTTCATAGCTTCTGTAGCCGAAAGGAATCGAAAAAAAGAGCGCACAAAATCCCCTCATCTGAAAGCGTTTCAGATTAAGTTCCGCTATGGTGGAAGTTAGTGTGAGACGTTTGAATGGGGTTAAAGATTAGTTTTTAGAACTTATGTTGAAGTAATTTAGAAGACTGGCAGACGTCTTCTGCGGGTATTTCAGAAATGCCAAGAAGCTTAGGAATCTCTTCTCCATAAGTAAAGGCAAAGAGTTCATAGGCTGACTTTCCATTTAAAGCAGCACGTTTGACGCTGTTGACATGCGAACAAACTAGATTGATGTCCTCTTGAGTTAAGTTGTCAAAAGAAGTTCCCTTAGGAAGGATATCGCGAATCAGCGTGTGATTTTTCTCAATTCTCCCTTTCTGGTCAGAGCGATTAGGGTCACAAAAGAAGAGTTTACTCTCTCCTCGCACATCCATTTCGATGTCATCAACCCTGGCAAACTCTCCACTATTATCTGTCAGGATGACAGGAAAGAGTTGGAAGAAATCTTTGTCCGCTTGGTGAAGAGTGTTCTTGATATCATAGAGGTGTTTGGTAACCTCAAGGGCAGTTTTATTATCCAGAAGCCTAGCGAAGATAAAGTTACAGAAAGACAGGTTGAAGGTCAGTAGGACTTCACCTCCCATTCTACCCAGAACTGTATCCATTTCCAGCCAAGAATTCAGTTGGTTAAGGGTTAAATAATTTAGGAAATCCTCATAGGAACGGCCTTTTTTGGCTTCTTTAGGGATGGAAGGTAGCTTACTTTTCCGTCTTTCTTTAAATTTAACGGCTCTGGCTAGGTCAATCGGAGCGATAGACAGGTACCCTTTTCGGATATGTCGATAGACGGTTGAGGAGCTGACATCAAGGTTATGAGTCTTGAGGATATGATAGATGTGTTGTCCCTTTTTAACCCCATCAGAAATGACTTTGTCCATATCCCAGAAAGTCTGAGAATTAAGAGGAGTTCCTTCACGAGCTTCGACAAGAGTTTGTTCGTACTGCTTTTGAGCTTGTTTAGCGAGATAGAAGATTTTCTGATAGCCACAGTTTTGTCTTCTTTTAGGGCAGCCATTACAGACAAAGGGGGCTTTATTGAGTAGAGGGCAAGGAAGGTTATGGCATGTAGACTCTCGGACTTGTCTGTTTCGCTTGACTTCTTTGGAAACAGTAGTTGGGTCTTTTAGAATAAGTTGGCCAATAGCTTTGAAGGTTTCACCGCGCTCTAAACCTAATTGGATATCATTACGGTCTGAAAGGGTAAGGTGTTTATGTTTTGTCATAGTAGACCTCATTTCTAACTCAAACGTCTCACACTTAATTCCACCATAAAAATCCGTTTTAGACTAATTTCCACTTTGGTCAGGCAAGTGGAAGTTACTTTGAGAAGTTACCGTCATACAAAAAATTAAAAAAGATAAAAAAAGTAGTTGACAAAGTTAGAAAAGTGGGTATAA
>NZ_CAUQWY010000035.1:0-17874 GCF_963521865.1 uncultured Streptococcus sp. | reverse complement strand
TCTGAAGATATTGCATTACAATATGCTAAGACTTTAGTCAATTTGTCAGTTGAACAAGTAAATGTAGAAGAGAGAAAGAATACCACTAATTTACTCAAAGAAATTTTTGAGCAGTTCAATCAATCTGAAGACATTGCGCTACACTATGCTATGGCTTTATACAATCTTTCAAATAGACAAAATGATATCAAAGAACGTAAGGAATCCATATCAGAAATAGAAGCTTTAACCTTAAAGTTCCAAAATTCTGAAAAGATTGCGTTACGATATGCTCTGGCTTTAGTCAATTTGTCAGCTGAACAAGTAAACGTAGAAGAACTGGGCAATACTATTCATTCAGTCAAACAAATTTTTGAACAGTTCAATCAGTCTGAAGACATTGCGTTACGATATGCTATGGCTTTAGTCAATTTTTCAGTTGAACAAGTAAATGTAGAAGAGAGAGGGAATACCGCTAATTCAGTCAAACAAATTTTTGAGCAGTTTAAACAGTCTGAAGACATTGCGTTACGATATGCTATGGCTTTAGTCAATTTTTCAGTTGAACAAGTAAATGTAGAAGAGAGAGGGAATACCGCTAATTCAGTCAAACAAATTTTTGAGCAGTTTAAACAGTCTGAAGACATTGCGTTACAATATGCTATGGCTTTAGTCAATTTGTCAGCTAAACAAATAAATGTAGAAGAGAGAAAGAATACCACTAATTTACTCAAAGAAATTTTTGAGCAGTTCAATCAGTCTGAAGACATTGCGTTACAATATGCTATGGCTTTATTCAATTTATCACTGAAACAAACCAACTTAGATAAATTGAATGATACGGTTTCTAAACTAAAGAAATTAGCTTATAATTTTGAAAAAAATGAAGAGATCACTTTATGCTACTCTGAAGCTCTTGCCGAAATTATCACTAAACAACAAAATGAAGGGGAAAAACTTGAAATTATAGATAAACTAAAAAGACTACACGATAGATTCGTACAATCTGAAGAAATTACTGTTCAATATCTTACAGCTCGGATGGATTTGGTAAAAAATAATCAAATAGACCAATCAAATCTCGTAAACGATATCTGTCAGTCCTTAGAGTCTATTCAGAGTATTAAAATTTTAAATATGCTCATCGAAATACTCGAAAACGAAAAACAATTTAAGCAAGATCAAGTTCAGATTTCCACTACTAATATCGTAAAAGCTCTGGATAAACTTTGTTTTGATTCATCTATTGAAGAAGGGAAAGATGAAAAAGAGAAAAATTTGCTTATTCGCACCTTAAAAATCGGTATCATCTCCGATACAAAATATGATATTTTAAAATCCTGGATAGAGCATTACAAGGAAAACTCAGAAAGAATCAATCAGTTAATTAAAATTTATTCGCTTGTCCAACAAATCAAGTATGAACTTGGATTAAAGACTGAAGACAAAAATAGAAAACTAAAATTTGGTCACTATACCTCAGGAAAAGCGCTCCAAAGCATATTAGGAAAAGAGGATAAAGCTCCATTCTCCATCTCAGGAAAGACACGCCTAAATAACGCTAACTATATGAACGATCCTGAAGAAGGGGAAATTCTAGAAAACATTTTAAAATTAGAAAAACGTAATCCTTTGGATCCTAGTTCTTGGTTTTTAATGAGTTTCACTAGCAAAACAGATGATCTAGCCATGTGGTCGCAATACGGAAATAACGCAGAGGGAGTCTGTATTGTACTAAATGAGAATGATTTTGCTCATTATCATTCACTCAGTGACCTTCCTTGGTATCAAAAAAACTCAGATAAACAAATCAATCACAAAATGAATTCAAGCGTTGAAATTTCAAACGATATCTCTTCAAATGAATCCAACAAAGAGATGACGACTAGAGACAATGATAATACTCAAAATTCTGAAGACAAATATTCTACACCGAATACTAATCAGGATTATTTATATCGCGTAGCTTACGTTCATTACTCCGATGATCAATTCGACATAGAAAAAACTGAACTATTCACTAGTGAAGAAGTAACGCGACTAAAAGGATTGTTGGTAGATTTAAAATCAGAATTAAGGGATTATAAAAATTCTGGGGACCCGTTCTATAAAAAAGCTATCGCTGACTGTATTGAAGAAATCCGCTACCTATTCAAATCGGTTGATTACAAGTATGAAGAAGAATTACGTATTTTACAATATGCTAACTTAAATTCTGATAACGACAAAATAAAAATTGATTATTCTCCTGAATTCGGTAAACTTTATCTTGAGCGAGAAGAAAATGTTCAAATCGGTGAAGTCATTTTTGGTCCCAAGTTTCCGAATCCTGAATACGTGACTCCTTTATTGAAACTTTTGGATAAGGATATTAAGTATAAAAAATCTACGATAAAATTTAGATAAAAATCTCCCCAAAATCCTCTAAACTTCTAGTTTTGGCTAGAAGTTTTTTATATATAAAAATTTTACACATTTCTCTTGACAGGGCTTTCTTTTAGATGTACAATGTATGTGTAGAAAAATTATATATAAAAATCTTACACATTAGAAAAGGAGGTTCCCCATGTACTTTCCAACATCCTCTGCCTTGATTGAATTTCTCATCTTGGCCGTACTGGAGCAGGATGATTCTTATGGTTATGAGATTAGCCAAACCATTAAGCTGATCGCTAATATCAAAGAATCCACACTCTATCCCATTCTCAAAAAATTGGAAGGCAATAGCTTTCTGACAACTTATTCTAGAGAGTTCCAAGGTCGCATGCGCAAATACTACTCCTTGACAAATGGTGGTATAGAGCAGCTCGTGACCCTAAAAGATGAATGGGCACTCTATACAGACACCATTAATGGCATCATAGAAGGGAGTATCCGCCATGACAAGAACTGAATATCTGACTCAGCTAGAACTCTATCTCAAAAAACTGCCTCAGGCTGACCAAATTGAAGCCATGGACTATTTCAGGGAACTCTTTGACGATGCTGGAGTCGAAGGAGAGGAAGAACTCATCGCTAGCTTGGGAACTCCTAAGGAAGCAGCCCACGAAGTTCTATCAAATCTTCTCGATAAAAAAATCAATGAAGCACCTGCTCAAAAGAATAACCGACAAATTTTGCATATCGCCTTGTTAGCCCTACTTGCAGCACCCATCGGTATTCCTTTAGGAATCGCCATTCTCTTGGCTCTTTTCGCAATCCTTGTGGCCGCTTCGAGCGTCATCTTGGCTTTCTTTGTAGTTTCCATACTTGGTATCATCGGTGGATTCCTATTTTTAGTTGAAAGTTTCACTGTCTTAGCCCAAGCTAAATCAGCCTTTATCTTGATTTTTGGTTCTGGTTTACTGGCTATCGGTGCTTCTTCACTAGTCTTACTAGGTATTTCCTATGTAGCCCGCTTCTTCGGCCTACTCATTGTTCGCCTGGTGCAATTTGTTCTCAAAAAAGGAAAGAGAGGTGACCAGCATGCGTAAGTGGACAAAAGGATTTCTCATTTTTGGTGTGGTGACTACCGTTATCGGCTTTATCCTGCTCTTTGTAGGTATCCAATCTGACGGAATCAAGAGCCTACTTGCCATGTCTAAGGAACCTGTCTATGATAGTCGGATGGAAGAACTGTCCTTTGGCAAGGAAGTCGAAAACCTAGAGATTACGCTCCACCAACACGCGCTGACCATCACAGACTCTTTGGATGATCAAATCCACATTTCTTATCATCCATCTATTTCTGCTAACCATGATCTTGTCACAAATCAAAACGACAAAACTCTAAGCCTCACTGATAAGAAACTGTCTGAAACTCCATTTCTCTCTTCTGGAATCGGCGGGATTCTCCATATCGCAAGTAGCTACTCTAGTCGTTTTGATGAAGTTATCCTCCGACTACCAAAAGGGAGAAATCTAAAAGGAATCAACATCTCAGCCAATCGCAGACAAACCAGTATCACTAATGCTAGCCTTGAAAATGCGACCCTCAATACAAACAGCTATATTCTCCGAATTGAAGGAAGTCGTATCAAAAATAGTAAACTCATAACCCCTAATATCGTCAATATCTTTGATACAGACCTTACAGATAGTCAGCTAGAGTCAACAGAGAAGCACTTCCACGCTGAAAATATCCAAGTCCATGGTAAGGTTGAACTGACTGCCAAAAAGTATCTCAGAATCATCCTAGACCAGAAAGAGAACCAACGAATTAACTGGGACATCTCAAGTAACTATGGTTCTATCCACCAATTCACAAGAGAAAAGCCTGAATCAAGAGGCACGGAATTAAGCAACCCTTACAAAACTGAAAAAACCGATGTCAAGGATCAACTCATTGCTAGAGCTGATAATGATATTGAGCTAATTTCCATACCAAACAGACGTTGACAAAAGCGCTTACATCTGCTACTATGGAAGCATATTTATCTAACTAAAAAGGAGGTCCTACCATGAAACAAGAATGGTTTGAAAGTAATGATTTTGTAAAAACAACAAGCAAGAACAAGCCTGATGAACAACCCAAAGATGTTAGAGACAAGGCTGAAGAAACGATAGTCGATCTCGATACACCAATTGAAAAAAATACTCAAGTAGAGGAGGAAGTCTCTCAAGCTGAAGTCGAACTGGAAAGCCAGCAAGAAGAGAAAATTGATACGCCTGAAGACAGTGAAGTGAGAACAGAAATAGAAGAAAAGAAAGCATTAGATTCTACTGAAGAAGAGCAAGACCTTTCTAAAGAAACAGAAAAAGTCACTATAGCTGAAGAAATCCAAGAAGCACTTCCTCAGCAAAAAACAATCACGAAAGAGCCCCTTCTTATCAGTCAATCCTTAGAAAGTCCCTATATCCCCGACCAAGCTCCAAAATCTACAGATAGATGGAAAGAGCAAGTACTTGATTTTTGGTCTTGGCTAGTGGCAGCTCTCAAATCTCCTACAAGCAAACTTGAAACAAGTAGCACACACAGTTACACAGCCTTTCTCTTACTCATTCTGTTTTCTGCGTCTTCCTTTTTCTTTAGTATCTACCACATCAAACATGCTTACTATGGACATATAGCAACTATGCATAATCACTTCCCTGAACAATTTGCTTCATTGAATCTCTTTTCGATTATCTCTATCCTAGTAGCAACAACACTCTTCTTCTTTTCATTCCTCTTGGGTAGTTTCGTCGTGAGACGATTTATCTACCAAGAAAAGGACTGGACGCTAGAAAAGGTTCTCCAACAATATAGTCAACTCTTGGCAATTCCAATCTTCCTCACTGCTATTGCTAGTTTCTTTGCCTTCTTTGACAGCCTACGATTTACAGCCCTCTTGTGTGTGATTAGCATTGGAATCATTCTGCTTGCCAGTCTCCATATCATTACAAGACCAAGTCAATCAAGTGAAACCGACTCCTTCTATCAATTATTCTTGTCTGTCCTTGTGAACGGAGTCATTATCCTCCTCTTCTTTGTAGCTGAAGTGGCACTGATTGGAGATTATCTTCGTATCTTGGCCTTTCTTTAAACTTCAATCCTGTCTTCCATGGCAGGATTTTTTCTATGCCAAAAAGCAAGTCGATTGACCTGCTTCTGATTTACTTTTCTTGTGCTAATGCTTTAAAATCTTTGTCTAAGATGGGTTGTATTTCTATAGTTTAGTAGTATGATAACGTTGCTATGAAGTTCGTTATTCCAAATATTTAACAAACTAGGAGTCTCAATTTGATAAGAATCCGCATCAATACCATAGCTTTTTAGTATATCTTCTATATCAAATAAAGACAGTCCTTGGTGGTTATTGTTATCAAATTGTAGACTATCTAAATGTTCTAATTTTGGGAAATAGTAAGAAATGATTGTCTTTACACAAGCCATTCCACAATCCAGCAAAGTCGCTTGTTTATAGTGACTAACCATTATTTTCTCCTTTTTCAACACTTATCTTACTATAACCATCAACTTCAATGACGCTATTCGAAGTTTGATTTGTCGTAGGAACCCTTAAAACTTCTCCTGTATTATTTGTATGTAAAGTATAGATTCCATCAAAGTCTTTAGGAACTGTAATAGATACATCACCAACAAGAGTATCTATAAATATTTTTTCGAAAGTCGCATTTTTCCCTAAGGAAATGGTTACATATAACTTATCTTTCCCTTGTGAACTCAAAGCCAAATTAAAGCCATGTTGTGAAAATGGTAGATATAGACTATCTGAACTCATTTTAACGTTTTTAGTTATGTTATTCACTGATTCTTCGGAAACTTTTCCTTCTATTTGAACACTTGTTTCATCTGATTCACTCTTGACAACTTTAACATCAATTGCTTGCTTTGAACCATAAAACTCTAACGTTTTAATACTTTTAGAAGAAAGAGCCCACGATTGTTTTACACTGATTGTCGTCTCTCCTCGTTTTAAGGTTAATAAAATTCCAGCCACTACAACTAGTAACAACAGCCCAATTACAATTCCTATTTTTTTCATCATTAGTACTCCTACTTAAATTCTTTTTTACTGAATACAACAAACGCAAGCACAAGTACTCCTATACTCACCACTATAGGATAGCATACGTTTGTAAGGGTAATTTGACTTACTCCAGGGGAAGCTTTCAAATTTAAAGTCATAAGTAAATAGTCTCTCACACTCTCACCAGAGTTTGGAAGAACATAAACCAATAGGTTATCAAATAGTAAAATATAGAGTGTATAAATCATACATGATTCATAAACCTTATCAAATATTTGAAAAATTAATAATGAGATACTGATAATGACCAAATAGTATGGTAGTTGATGTAAAAATGTCGAAACAATCAACACCATGTCCCCTTCCAAATAAACAAGAGCTGTTAAACTATAAAAAATAGTTACATATAGGAAAGACAAACAAAAGGTTCCCAAAGTTTTATATAAAAATAACTTCCATCGTTGTTTTTCTTTTGTAAGGAGAATGTTAATCGTACGGAAACTATAATCTTCCCCCCAGAAAAATAAATTAGTAGAGATAAAAAGTAAAGGAATAAAACCACTCACATTTGAAATCAATACTCGAAATGCTGGTTCATCTTCATTCGATGACTTAAAAAATAAGGAGAATAACAAAATCAATAATCCTATCAACAAACTAGGAAGTACTCCTCTTTTTTCCCAGTAAAATTTATACATATCTGCTTTAAGAGAACTCATGATTCTCCTCCTTTCTTAAATCATCAGATAATATTACTCAAATAGTAGTCCTCAAAGCGTTCCTTCTTAATATAAATATCCTGTATCACTAGATTTGAAGCAACACTATATTCCAAGATAACCATTAATTTTTCCTTTTCTGGCACAACCAGATAGTCCTCCTGCTCAAAATGAACAATGCCCTCTTCTTTTAAAAACATTTTTAGAATCTGATTAGCACTCGTCTTAAGAAAGAGCTTTTCCGACAAATCATTTGCTAACTCTTTTGAACTCATCACATTTAGAATTTTCCCCTTTTTCATAATGATATACTTATCTGTTATAAACTCCAACTCCGATAGGATATGGCTTGAAATCAAAAAGGTAACTCCCAACTGATCCCTTAAATTCAAAATCATTTTTCTTAAATCTGAAATCCCTTGAGGATCTAAACCATTCACTGGTTCATCTAAGATAATAAGCTCTGGATTATCCAAAAGGGCAATTGCTATCGATAATCTTTGCTTCATTCCAAGAGAATAGTTTTTTACTTTTCTGTCCCATGATGTTTGGGGTAGGCGAACCAATTCCAACATTTTTATGGTATCTGTCTTTAAACCAAATCTTGTTTTATAATATTGCAGGTGTTGACGTCCAGTCAAGTTTGGATAGAGAGCAGGTGATTCGATAATACTGCCAATCTTATGCTGAGAAACACTCTTGATTTCTCCCTTATCAGCTCGAATGAGTCCTAGGAGAATTCTCATTAAGGTTGTCTTTCCAGCACCATTCTCTCCGATAAGACCACATATTTCCCCTTGCTCAATATCAAAGGAAATATTATGTAGAACCTGTTCTTTCCCATATGTTTTATCAATATTTTTAAGACTTAAAATCACACGATTCATAGTTTCTCTCCGTTCATTGTATCCTTTGCTTTCATGAATTTTCCTCCACCTCTGAAATCCCAAAATTCTTAACATCTGTAATTTCCTCAGGCAGAATTACAATTCGCTCTTCACCTGCATCTAAAATTGCTAGGCGAAAGATTTCGTTATTTAATGCTATCTCTACCAACTTTTGCGAAGTCGTGTTATTTCGAACTATCAGACTGTGGCGAGTTTGTGTAAAAGTCTCTAGTAAGATACTAAGATTCCCCATCTCTTCCCTCCTAACCCAAATAACTCTCTTGACTTTTCATTGCATCTCTAGTTTAGCGCTTTCAAAAATAAAAAAACATGACAAAAATGTCATGTTAGCTCTCCATTTCCTCAAAAGTTTTTAAATCTTTTTCTTTTTCTCCCAATATACGCGCTTCTAATACTTGGTCTCCAAATGCTTGAGCACAAATAATAGCTCTATCGTATAAGCGGATGGCTTTTTCCTTATCCTGTTTATGAAATAAGGTACACATAGCTTCAAGCATATCAACAATTGGCTTGTTTTGAAAATCCTGCGATAAAATCATCAGCCTGTTCATCGCCTTAACATAAGGCTCAAAAGTGGAGTAAGATTTTTCCATCCATTGAACAGCTAAAGAATCAAGCACTGTTCTCTTTAACATATAAGCTGTCTCTAAATCGGATGAATTTGTTTCTCTTATAAGTTTTTTAGAAAGCATCCAAAATAGTTCATGATGATACCCAATCGGTCTTGCTAAACACGAAACAAAGTACAATTTTATCAGAAGCAAATCATTCACCGAATAGTTTTTCCTTATCTTTACTTGTTCAAAATATTCATCCAGCAAAGCATCGCCAAAACCTGCATCTTCACTTACAAAGACATCAAAACTAGCTTGTAAGGCACTAACTGCAATCTGCTCATCCTCAGGTAGACTGTCATAATAGTGTTCGTAAACTCTTTCAAACAACTCTTCCTTAACTTGGATTCTATCATCATCTCCATAAGTTTGAAACTTAATGAGTTTATCCTTTAATATCAAGTACTCGGAGGGTAAAATCATATGATCCATATCTACTATATGTGAAATTGAACAGCCTAGTTTGTAAGCTATATACTCTACCTTGGATAAACTCGGGGAAGACTGGCCTGATTCAATCCGTGCTAATTGGCGCACCGTTATCTCAGTTTCATCATCACAAAGAGTTTCACGAGTGATATGTTTCATCTCTCGCAACATTCGGATTCTTTTACCTACTTCCTTCTTGATATCCATTTATTTACTCTCCTGACAACTATTTCCATATAAAAAATAAATTCCCTGTATATATTTTACTATTTTCTATGGAGATAAGCAATATTTGAAATATATATAACTATCTTTGCGTTATATCATAAATTTCAGTTCAACTATTACTACACCTTGGCAATTCCAATCTTCCTCACTGCTATTGCTAGTTTCTTTGCCTTCTTTGACAGCCTACGATTTACAGCCCTCTTGTGTGTGATTAGCATTGGAATCATTCTGCTTGCCAGTCTCCATATCATTACAAGACCAAGTCAATCAAGTGAAACCGACTCCTTCTATCAATTATTCTTGTCTGTCCTTGTGAACGGAGTCATTATCCTCCTCTTCTTTGTAGCTGAAGTCGCACTGATTGGAGATTATCTCCGTATCTTAGCCTTTCTTTAAACTTTAATCCTGTCTTCCATGGCAGGATTTTTTCTATGTCAAAAAAGCAAGTCGATTGACCTGCTTCTGCTTTACTTTTTTTGTGCTAATGCTTTAAAATCTTTGTCTAAGATGGGTTGCACTTCTAATTGATTGGCATCTAGTTGGTGGTAAGATGCTGATGGTAGTGACTCTAGGAATTTTGCATAGTTCAAGCGAGCGATAGCTTCATAGTCTTCTGGTTTAGAGCCATCTCCTGTGATTTGAACCAAGTCAATTTCCCACTGGACTTCCTTATCCACCAATTGCTCCATATAGGCTGCAGGTACAAATGGTTCTCTCGGTAAAACAGGCTTGACTCCCTGAGCCAGATGGTAAACACCGTGCACTTGATCTTCTCCATCTTGATAGAAGGAAACTCTTGCAAAGTAAGCATCGGTCTCTTGAACCGCACGTACACGCGCTTCAAACTGAGCCAAGCCATCTGCCTCTAAAAAGCTTTTCAAGTCCTCATGACTAAAGAAAACAGGATTAAAAATTCCTTGGCAAATCGTAAAACGAGCTGCGGTGTCTCCCAGATAGGCTTGAATACCTGCTTGGAAATAAGCTTCAAAGTCAAAACCATCTAGTCCTTCAATCTCAGTTCCTGCATAAGTAAGCAGAGCATCTAAAAATGACTTGATAATCCGCCAGTCCGTCTTCGTTAGTAGGTCAGGAAGATCGACACGATATGCCTTTCGACCATCAGCATAGCTAACTTTAAAGAGAAATTGCGATTGCCCCACTATCGAACACTCGATATACTCAAGACGATTAAGAGGCTGACGCAGATAGACTGCATCATAGCTATGTGACTCCAAGCCATCTACCAAGGCCAAGATAGACTTGGCAGTCAAAATTTCCTGTTCTCCTAAAATGCTCTGTTTATTTGGAATAAAAAATGTTTTCGTCATAACTGGACTCCTTTGAAATCGTTTACACATAGTATACCCTATTTTTCTGAAAGATACAGAAACAAACTTTAGATTTTTGAGTAAAAAGCATAGAAAAACAGCCCCTGAGGACTGTTTAATCTTATACAGTAGCTGCTTGATCCAAGCTTTCACCGATAGCGGCTAGGCGCTCGACAACTTCTGCTTGTGTCAATTCATTTTCTGAAACATAGCGGTTACGTGGGTGAACACGGCACTCGTGTGAGCATCCACGAAGGTACTTGTCTTCATTTGCTTCTGATGTCAAGATACGACGGTTACAGAATGGATTTCCACAGTTGACATAACGTTCACATGGTGTTCCATCAAACCAGTCTTTCCCTACGATGGTTGGGTTGACATGGTTGACATCTACGGCGATACGCTCGTCAAAGACGTACATTTTCCCATCCCAAAGCTCACCTTGTACTTCTGGGTCTTTACCGTAAGTTGCGATTCCTCCGTGCAATTGGCCGACATCTTTGTAGCCTTCACGGACCATCCAGCCTGAGAATTTCTCACAGCGAACGCCACCTGTACAGTAAACCACGACGCGCTTGTCCATGAATTTTTCTTTGTTATCACGAACCCACTGTGGCAACTCACGGAAGTTGCGGATGTCTGGGCGGATAGCTCCACGGAAATGTCCTAGATCATACTCATAATCATTACGTGTGTCAAGGACAACTGTATCTTCATCAAGAAGGGCTTCTTTGAACTCTTTTGGAGACAAGTAGGCACCTGTTGTTTCAAGTGGGTTGATGTCGTTGTCAAAGTCGTTGTCTTCCAAACCAAGGTGGACAATTTCTTTCTTGTAGCGAACGAACATCTTCTTGAAGGCTTGTTCATTTTCTTCGTCAATCTTGAACCAGAGGTCTTCCATTCCTGGGAGGCTATGAACGTAGTCCATGTATTTTTGAGTTGTTTCGTAGTCACCTGAAACTGTTCCGTTAATTCCCTCGTCAGCGACTAGGATACGGCCTTTAAGACCGATTGATTTACAGAAAGCCAAGTGGTCTGCAGCAAATTGCTCTGCATTTTCAATTGGAGTATAAAGGTAGTAAAGTAAGACACGAATATCTTTTGCCATAAGATTTGTTCTCTTTTCTATTCTTAAATTTTCAGAATTTTTCATCTGACTATACCAGTATACCTGCTTAAGAAAACGAATGCAATTTATTTGACTGGAAATTGTAGAAAGGTGCTTATCCCTGCACTTCATCAGTAACCATAGCGAATAGCAGATAATTCTCTTAATTTCTTTATCTGCTCGGATTGACTTTTTGACAAAGTCAGCTTATTGTCAATCAACACACGTGAGATGTCAACGTTCATTTGGCTCAGGATAAATGGGGTAGAGGTCCCATCGTCCTCTAATCGTCTTTTATAACTCACTAACTGATTTTTCAAGGGAGTCAGTTGAGGCGTATTCTTTATATCTTCTAGTAGATGATCAATGATCGTCATGGTTTCACAACGTCTTTCGCTTCCTCCAGCAAACCATTTTAATGGTGTCATACTCATTTACCTCCTGAAATTCGTTTGTAAATTGAAAAACTATCATTCCTAACGCTCGTGCCAGTATTTTACCACACCCTATGTAAAAAAGTCAGCAAAAATGGTAATGTTGCGAAAATATTATTGATCACATGCACCGCATAGGAAGGATAAATGCTCTTGGTATAGCGGGTCAAACTAGCAAAGATGATGCCAGATGTTGCAAAGACGAAGATATCTAACAAACTAGGCAGGCTTGAAAAATGAGGAAGAGCAAATAAAATTGACGGAAGAAGCAAATCAAGGCCAAATCTCGAATGCTTAAAAAAGGCGTGTTGCAGTAATCCTCTATAGATTAGCTCTTCCATAAGTGGAGTCAGAAAGAACAAAGTTATATAGATACCTAGCTCAGCAAAGTTGGTCCCACTATAACCTATCAATACAGCCCAACCTTCAGCAGTTGACTGAACATGTTTAGCTGTCTGAACGTTAAAAGAGATCTGGAGCACTACCACTAATACTGTCAAAATTGAATACCAAAGCCATTTTTTTCTTGGAATGTGAAAGAGATAACCATGACCTGTCTTAACCAGAATCCAAATCATGACTCCGCTAAATAGCAAACTCAAGAGATTTTGAATCCAGACGAAATTGCCAATCTGGGAAGAAAATTGCCAATAATTTTGGACGATAAGCGTTAGCTGAGAAAGGCCAAATACGAAAAATAGGTAAGAGAGGACAGCACTTATTTTGAATAGAATCTGATACTTTTTCATTTGAACTCTCCTTTGTAAACTCAAGACATCTCTTCTCTAATATAAGCCATATTCCCCCAAATCCTTACTCTAAATCCTAAATGGTGCTTGAGATTTCCTGAATTGTTTAAGAGTAAAAATCTGAAACATAGATATACATGTACTGATTTCAAAAAATCACTACCTCCCCTAGAGAACTAAGGAAGGCAGTGATCACATTTTTAGGAATTAGGAATGAATACACGAAATCAATGAATCTTATGATTTTTTGTTTTTCAAGAATTCATCGTATTGTTTTTGCATTTCGTTCAATACTTTATCGTAGGCACCTTCAGATTTCAATTTTTCCATCAATTCTGGAATAGCTTTGTCTGGGTCAAATATAATAAAATGAAATAAAAATCGAACGATTTAATTTTGGAATCCAAATCAATTTATAACAATATTTTAGAAGAGGTGTTGTACTATTCTAAATCTAATTCAATATAATAATTAAACCATATTTTATGAGATATGAAAATCTAATAACTTATTTTGTAATGACATTATCGCATTTAAATCATATGTAAACCTATTAATTTATTTTATAGTTGACATTATAAAGATAAATGGGTATAATATAAATGAAATCGATTTCACTAAAATATAAAAGAAGTATTGTGATGACAAATTTAAAAAAATGCACCGCATTAGGACTGGGAGTCGCTTGCTTACTCCCCTTAGCTAGTCAGACTGTTTCTGCTAAGATGGTGTATTTTGATCTTCATGTTACACGCGAAGACTATTCCGTTAGTAGCCGAAAAACTGAAAAAACAGACGGCTCCCCTGCTGTTGCTAATATCACAGATGGTCTTGGTTGGGGAAAAAAGGTCAGAATTCGCGCTTGGACTGATGCTGAGGATGAACCTGCAACTGAGATGAAAATAGCTGATTCAAATGGTCGCTATAATCTTCACTATAATGACGGTTATGGGACAATTGGACGCTATTATTATCTCAACGCCTCTAAATATGGTTGGCTCGACTCAAATATCACAGGACGTTTTGACCCTTAATTCGTCTCAAAACAAAAAGTAGCAAACATTGGGTTATTCGCTAGTTAAATCATTTGAGCGCTCGCTAGCCTAACCCCCCCTTCTAAGAGTGGAGGCAGCATCTTAAAAGTATCATGCCTCTGCTCCTTTTTTAAAAGGAGTTTTTTACTATGAAAAAATATCTATTATTTCTACTTATTCTTCCCTTTATCTTTTTAACAGCTTGTCAATATAGCAAAAAGCAAACAACTGAGATAAATAAGGAAAATCTTCCCATAAAAGAAGGTTATAAAGAGATAACAGAGCAAATCTATCTCGCAGACCAGATAGATACTTCCTATGAAGAAGAATTACCTTTTTGGGACTCAAAAAAAGGAGACAAAGAAACATTGGTAACAGCTATCCAAAATTTTATGGGAAGTGATAGTGAAATTAGTGAAATTATTGCCGATAAGCATCCTTTAACCAGACTCCAAAAAGGAAAGACTAGGGCAGATATTACCGTCAATAAAACTGGATCATGGATTCGTTTAACATCTGATCAAATATCAGATCTATCAAATGTTTTCCGCAACCTACTATTAGATGCTATTGAAAATAATCTAAATATAACCGACTTTAAAGAAGAACTTCCATTTTCAAAAGAAGACAGTGTTAACAAAGTTAAGCAATTTCTAAATACCCTCCAATTAGGATTTGACGATTATGATTATCTCATCTACGCTATCTCAAAAGAAACACTCCTTGAATATCTCCCGACCTACGAAAGAAATGCCAAAGAATTAAAAGGAACAAAAATAACCAAAGACAATCTGACCGATATGTACTATATTACTGTTTTTCCAAAACTTTCTGGTAAAAGAGTTATTGATGGAGAAACTCAGCTAGGTTCATCTGGAGAGATTAATTTTGTTCATGGTCCTGACCTAAACTTTATCATCACCCAAACAGGGATTCAAGGAATTGACTTAGCTGGTGTTATCTTACCGACCCAAAAAATAGATAAAATGGCTACTCTTTCTGTCCAAAAAGGATTAGATGTTTTAAAAGAAAAATACGAAAATTTGATTTTAGACAGTCCAATTTATATTGAGTCATTTACAATCGAGTATATACCTATTCCCACTCAAGAAAAAGAACTCTATGGAGGAAATCTCTATCGTCCCTTCCTAATCTTTAAAATCAAAGAAAAAGATCGTATAGATAAAATAGTTATCGATCCCACAAACTGGAAAGAGGTAAGTTAGATGAAAATACTCCCCCTCTTTAAATATACGCTAAAAGATTGGAGGATTTGGATTGGATTACTCTTTTCCTTAGTAGTTGCATTGATGATGTCCTATACAGATTTAACAATAAAACTAGACGGAGGAAATTCACTTGCAGTCCTTGATTATTTCATGCTCTCCTTCTCTAGAAATCTAGCAATGTCATTATATATCTTAACAGCAGCTTCCACTGTAGTAACAGATTTTTCACAAGACTACCATCAAAATAGACTTCCTTTTTTACTTAGTCGTATGTCTCTGCGACAATACGCTTCTTCCTTCGTCAAACGGTTAATTTTCCGTTCTTATTTTGTAGGACTAACCTTAGGATTCTGTTTTTTAGTTCTCCTCTCCTTTTATTTTCCCCTTACTAATTCATACTATTCATCTACCTTTAGCAATCAGTGGTTGTTAAATCAAGGATTTATATTCCTTTTCTACTTCCTTCTCATTAGTCTAATTGGACTCTATTTTGCATTCTTTACTCTATTAGGTGGAGTTCTCTCCGTTTTTTACCCTAATATATTAATGGTCTATCTTCTTCCAAGCATGACCTGGTTTGTCCTCACAAAATTCGGTTTAGAGAGAGTTCTCCCATTTTTTACTCTACCACATATCGTCTTAACGACAGATGATTATTTACGAGAAGGTCTAGAGTATTTTAAAGTAGGTGACGAAAACTTTCGAAATATTTTTTCACTACTTTATCCTTATATTTTCTTAATTCTATGGGCACTTTTGTCAATAGAAATCATTCGACTAGCTCTTAAAAAACATTGGCATTTTTATGATAAGGAGTAATCTTATGGAGATTATACGTGTGGTAACTATTCTCTTAAAACAACAATTCACCTTCAAACGATTGTTGCCTATCTTAATTTTCTTTCATCTCTATACTTTGATTTTAATGCTACCTTTTTCTAATTTAGCTAATCACTTCAAAGAAACTTATCCTGTCAGCATTGTAACTGTTCTCTTCACGAGTCAATGGTTCACTGCAATTTCTATTTTATCTGTCATACTACTATTTAGCAATCTTCCTTTAAAAAATACTTTCCAGTTTTGGTTAATCTTAAAAATCGGACAGAAAAAGTGGATGCTCTCCCAGTTTATTTATCTGGTTATCGCGAGCTTAATCGCTTCGATTTACCAAATTATCAGCATTTTAATCACTTTTCTCCCTACGCTACACCTTTCAAATCATTGGGGACGTCTCCTACCCTCCCTAGCTCAAGGACGCATTTCATTTCCGGAAGGTGTTGATAGCATGACGCATCTACGCTCAATTATACTGCAATATTATTCTCCCTATGGAGCTTTTTTTCAAATATTCTTATTGTTATTCCTTATGTTCATATTGATTGGGGGAGTGATTTTCGTTTTCAATAGTCATTATTCTAATTTAGGAAATACCTTAGCCTGTGGATTAGTCATTGTAGAATTATTTATTACAGAAGCCTCACGTTTCTGGATTAAATTTTTATCTCCTTTAACTTGGCTAGACTTTCATTATATTAAATACGAAGCCCATTCTGGCTTACTATCCCTACCAGAAATAATTACTCGTATCCTACTTTTATACCTTTTACTCGCCATAATCCTAGTTGTTATGAAAAAAATAAGGAGACAATAGATATGACAGACTTACATTTAAAATCTATTCGTAAAAACTATAAACACAATGTAATTTTTGAAGACCTTTCCTTTGAATTTTCCAGTGGAAATATATACGGAATTGTTGGATATAACGGTTCAGGAAAAACAGTTTTACTCAAGTGTTTAGCGGGATTAGAAGGTATAACTGAAGGAAAAATCGAATTAGATGGAAACATACTTGGAATAGATTTTCCCTTCTTACCAAGTGTAGGTGTTATTATTGAGACTCCAGGATTTTTGGAAGGCTATTCTGGTTTTGATAACTTACATCAACTAGCTCTAATCAAAAATAAAATAGGGGAGAAAGAAATCATTCAGAGTATGATAGATGTAGGACTCGATCCTAGTTCCCCTAAAAAAGTAAAACACTACTCTTTAGGAATGAAACAAAAATTAGCTCTAGCACAGGCTTTTATGGAAAATCCAGATATATTACTCTTAGATGAACCAATGAACGGACTTGATAAGCAATCTGTTCAAAAAATTCGAGAAAAATTACTCCACCTAAAAGAAAAGGGGAAACTTATTATTCTAGCTTCTCATATAGAGCAAGATATCGAATGTCTCTGTGATGAAGTTCTATACTTGGGATAAGAATGATTTATTACAGAGCCAACACTCCTCATAAAATAGCAATTTTATACAAAAAGACCAACTATACCTGAATTATATTAGTTGGTTTATTTTGGCTCTATAATATTTGTAGTGGGTAAATCCCCTATGGATATTATGGAGCCTATTTTGTTGTAGAAAAAAAGTCCCATAAGATCTATAATGAAAAGCAACCAAACCATCATTAGAAAGAATCATATGGAACAATTACATTTTATCACAAAACTACTCGATATCAAAGACCCTAATATCCAAATTATGGATATCGTTAATAGGGATAACCACAAAGAAATTATCTCTAAACTGGATTATGAGGCTCCACCTTGTCCTAATTGCAGAAGTCAAATGAAGAAATATGACTTTCAAAAACCGTCTAA
>NZ_CAUQWY010000034.1:0-17903 GCF_963521865.1 uncultured Streptococcus sp. | reverse complement strand
TGTGTCCTTTCTAGATCTTAGCTTTTCATCAACCCACTACAGTTGACAAAGAGCCAAAAAAAGACCCGTCAGGGTCTTTTCTTTAATCTTCGTTTACGAAAGGCATCAAAGCCATTACGCGAGCGCGTTTGATAGCTGTTGTTACTTTACGTTGGTTTTTAGCTGAAGTTCCTGTTACACGACGAGGAAGGATTTTCCCACGTTCTGAAACGAAACGGCTAAGAAGCTCAGTATCTTTGTAATCAACATATTCAATTTTGTTTGCTGCGATGTAATCAACTTTTTTACGGCGTTTGAATCCGCCACGACGTTGTTGAGCCATGTTTTTTCTCCTTTATAATTTTAGTTGTCCATTAGAATGGTAAATCATCATCTGAAATATCCAATGGATTTGTTGCTCCAAATGGATTTTCATCACGTGAAAAGTCTGGTACTGAATTTGTAGGCGCTGAATAGTTTGCAGTTGGTGCAGAGTAAGCTCCACCTGTATGACCCTCACGCACACTACGGCTTTCCAACATTTGGAAATTCTCAGCCACGACCTCTGTCACGTAGACACGTTGTCCTTGCTGGTTATCGTAACTACGAGTCTGGATACGACCTGTCACCCCGATAAGTGAGCCTTTTTTAGCCCAATTAGCTAGGTTTTCAGCCTGTTGGCGCCACATAACGACATTGATAAAATCAGCCTCACGTTCGCCATTTTGACTCTTAAATGTACGGTTTACTGCAAGAGTAAAAGTCGCAACTGCTACATTTGATGGGGTATAACGCAACTCAGCATCACGTGTCATACGCCCTACAAGTACAACATTGTTAATCATAGTTTACCTTCTTACGCGTCAGTTTTGACGATCATGTGACGAAGAATGTCAGCGTTGATTTTTGAAAGACGGTCAAACTCTTTAAGAGCTGCATCGTCGTTTGCTTCAACGTTAACGATGTGGTAAAGTCCTTCACGGAAATCTTGGATTTCGTATGCAAGACGACGTTTTTCCCAAGTTTTTGATTCAACAACAGTTGCACCGTTGTCAGTCAAAATAGAGTCAAAACGTGCTACCAAAGCGTTTTTAGCTTCTTCTTCAATGTTTGGACGAATAATATAAAGAATTTCGTATTTAGCCATTGATATGTTCCTCCTTTTGGTCTAATGACCCCAAGACTTTGCAAGGGGTAAGTGAGGTTCGCTCACAATAAACTATTATACTAGAAAAAATTTTTTTACGCAAGTAAAAACACTAAAATAAAAAAAGAAGATGACGAATCATCTTCTCAAAAACTATGAGTTTTTAGTCTTCTTTTTTCTTGCGAGCAAGAAGTCCAAATCCACTTAGGGCTCCAAGAAGTCCAAGCGCTGCGAGGCTAGCGTTAGCTTCGGTACCAGTATTTGGCAATTCGCGTTTACCTTCAGCTTCTTTCACTGCTGTTTGTTGCGCTGGTTGCTCTTGTGTTGTTTCTTGAACCTCACGATAAACATGACGAACATTTCCGTTTGCATCTTTTTCTGTTCTTACTAATTCATATCCTGGGATATCTTTAGCTGGAACTTCACCATTTTCATTTGGAAGAATTGGGTTACCATTTTCGTCCACAAATGTTGTGATGATTGATGTTTCTGGTGTTGTCACTTTACGGTAAATATTATGGACATTGCCATTCGCATCTGTTTCAGTACGAACGATTTCATATCCTTTTAATTCTTTACCTGGATGTGAACCATTTTCATCTGGGATGATTAATTCTCCGTTTTCATCTACATAAGTTGTGATGATTTTGTATTCAAATGGAGCAGGTGTTGGCGTTACAACCTTTTCATATACGTGTTCGATATCTCCGTTTGGAAGTTTCTTCGTTTCTACGAAGCGGTAGCCTGGAATGTCTTTCTTATCAACTGTTCCTGGTTCACTTGGATAGTTTGGAATTTCGTTTCCTTCTTTATCCTTGAATGAAGTTGTTACTTTTTCGTAGATGTGTTTTGTATTACCATCTTTATCTTTTTCAGTCTTAACAACTTTGTAGCCTGGAACTGGTTCAGATGGTTTTTCTCCATCTTTAGATGGGATAAGTTCTGTTTCTTTTCCATCTTTTCCTACTACTACAAACTTAGTATCAGGACGAACTGTTGGTGTGTAAGTTGCTGTTGCTGGTGTTCCGTTCTTATCTACACGTTTTACAGTAACAGCTGGTGCTTTTCCTGTAAATGATTTTTCTGGTGTAAATGTTACTGTTCCATCTTTGGCAACTTCAAATTTACCAACACCTTCTACTATTTTAACAGTACTTCCATCTTCAAATGTTGCTGGTACTTCATCATCCATTGGTACTTCTGGATTTCCTGGTTTGAATGTTGGTTTTCCTGTTTGAACTTCACCTTTAGCTCCTTCAGAAGTTGTTGGAGTTCCTGTTGGCGTTACTGGCGTTACTGTTGGTGTGTATTTAGCTGTTGCTGGTGTTCCATTCTTATCTACGCGTTTTACAGTTACCGCTGGCGCTTCTCCTGTAAATGATTTTTCTGGTGTGAATGTTACTTTTCCATCTTTCGCTACTTCGTATTTACCTACACCTTTAACTTCTTTAACTGTACTTCCATCTTCGAATGTTGCTGGTACTTCATCGTCCATTGGTACTTCTGGGTTACCTGGTGTAAATTTAGGTGTTCCTGTTTGTACTTTCCCTTGAAGTCCTGTTGATTTATCACCTTCTGCTGTTGGCGTTACTGGCGTTACTGTTGGGGTGTAAGTAGCCGTTGTAGGTGTTCCATTCGCATCTTTTACTTGTACTGTCGCTGGCACTGGTGTACCTGTGAAGTCTTTATTTGGTGTGAATGTTACTTTTCCTGATTTTGGATCAATTGTGTACTTACCAACTTCTTTTCCATCTTTATCTTTCGCTGGAATTTCTTTTTCTGTTACAGGTTTTCCATCTACTACGAATTGTGCTGGTTGCTCATCCGTAATTGTGATTGGCACTTCGCTGTTTCCTGGTGTGAATGTTGGTGCACCAACTTGCTCTTTACCTTGGATTCCTGTTGATTCTGCAGGTGTACCTGTTGGTGTTACTGGTGTTACTGTTGGTGTGTATTTAGCAGTTGTTGGTGTTCCATTCGCATCTTTTGCTTGTACTGTCACTGAATCTGGTGTTCCTGTGAAGTCTTTATTTGGTGTGAATGTTACTTTTCCTGATTTTGGATCAATTGTGTACTTACCAACTTCTTTTCCATCTTTAGTAGCTGGAATTTCAGTTTCTGTAATTGGTTCTTTTGTAACAGGATTATAGAATGTCGCTGGTTGAGTTTCATCAATCTTAATTGGTACTTTCACGTCACCTTCTGTGAATGTTGGTGTACCTTCTTGAGTTTTACCTTGGATTCCTGTTGATTCTACAGGTGTTCCTGTTGGTGTTACTCCAGTAAATTTAGGTGTGTAAGTTGTTTTCGCTACAGTACTATTTGTATCTTTTGCTTGTACTGTTACTGGTTCAACTTCTCCAACATACGTTTTATCTGTTGGTGTGAATTTCACCTCACCTGTTGGTACTCCATTTTCATCTTTAACTAATGAGTAAACTCCGATTTCTTTACCGTCTTTAGTAACGGTTACTGTTTCAGCTTCATTTCCTGATTTATCTAGTAACTTAATGGTAGATTTAACGATTGGAGCTGGTGATTCTGGTTCTTTATTTGGGTTACCTGGAATAAATTCAACAGTTCCTGTTTGTTCTACCCCTTGTGGTCCTTCTGATTTAGCAGGGTTTGCACTTGGGTTAACAGGGATAATAGATGGTGTGTAAGTTGTTGTAACTTGTGAACCATTTGTATCTTCTCCACGTACTGTTACAGGAACTACATCTCCTGCATACGGTACTGTAGGATCTGGAGTAAAGGTTACTTCACCAGTATCCTTATTTAATGTATATTTACCAATTACTTTACCTTCTGGACTCTTCGCTGGAACTTCTTCAGCTGGTTGATTGTTTTCATCTAATAAAGTCGTTTTACTTGTAACGATTGGTGTCACTTCTGACCCTGCAGTAAATGTTACCGTTCCTTTTTGAACTTGTCCTTGTGGTTTGATCGAAGTTGCTTCTTCTGCAGTTGGTGTTTGTGGAATAATACTTGGCGTATAAGTTGTAACCGCTGGTGTACCGTTTACGTCTAACGCTTGAACCACTGCCGGTGGTACTGCACCAGTGTATTGTAAATCAGTTGGTGTGTATGTTACTTTATTCGTTGTTGGGTCAATTGAGTATTCCCCAATCTTATTACCATCTGGTCCCATTACGTCTTGTTTCGCAGTTGGTTCTAATGGATTTCCATCGCGATCTAATAGTCTTGCACTTCCTTCTTGAATCGCAACTGTTTCTTTTGTACCATTTACTGTAACTTCTCCTCCAGTAAATGTTACTGTTCCTTCTTGAGTTTGTCCTTGAGGTGCTTTCGATTCAGCAGCTTGCCCTTGTGGTCTTACTGGAACGATGTTTGGAGTATAGTTTGTTTCTGCTGGTGTTCCGTTTGAGTCTTTCATACGAACACGAGCTGGTAATACTGCACCTGCATATGTTTTATCCGTTGGTGTAAAGATTACTTCTCCTGTAGTTTTATCTACTGTGTAATCCCCTACTTTATTCCCTTTTTTATCCATTGCTGGTAATGTTTCAACTGGAGTTCCACTGTCATCAACCAGTGTCAATGTTTCAGGTTTCATTGTTGATTTATCTGAACCTGGTGTGAATGTTGGAATTCCTTTTTGAACATCTCCTTGTTTTGCAGTAGATTCAGCTTCTTTAGCTGTTGGTTCTACTGGTGTGATGTGTGGTGTGTACGTAGCTGTTGCTTTTGTACCATTTTCATCTTCACCTTGGATTGTTACTGGTTTAACATCTCCAACATAAGTTTTATCTGTTGGTGTAAATACCGCAGTTGGTACTCCATCTACCACGTTAAGTGTGTATGTTCCCACAACATTTCCGTTTGGATCTTTTGCTGGAACTTCTTTAGCTGGTTGTCCATCTTCTCCTAATAATGTATAAGCATCAGGATTCATCGGTACTGATTTTTCAACTTCAACTTTATTATCGTTCTTATCTAAGTAAGTAACAGTGTTTTTACCTGGAGTAAATGTAATCTCTTGTTCTTGTGTTTCACCTTGAGGTTTAGTAGTTTCTCCACCTTCTGCAGTCGGTGTGACTGGTTTAACCTTAGGTTGGTAAATTACTGTCCCTGTTGAAGTTACGGGTTGTCCGTCTTTGTCTACCCCAACTTTACCTGTAAATGATACTTTAACTGGATCAGGTTCACCTGTAAAGTCTTTATTTGGTGTAAATACTACTTCACCTGTTGATGGAGTAATCGTATAAGTACCGATTGGTTTACCATCTTTTGTAGCTGGAATTTCAGTTTCATCTGTTGGTTTTCCTGTCTTAGGATCCACTAATTTAGCTGGGAATTCTTCTGAAGGAGTAATCTTGTTATTTGCAGTGTCTTTGAATTCAGGAGTTTTTGTTTGTTTTGCCCCTTGAATATCGTTAGATTTTTCTATTCCATCTACGATTTCACGTTTCATTACGTGAGGGATATAACGTCCATCCATTGAACCTTTTTCTGAAGCTCCTTCTGGTGTTACTTGTTCACTGATTAATGTTAATTGGTCTCTGTTATCACCTTCACCGTTGATGATTGGTTTACCAATTTTACCCCATCCAGTTGTAGCACCGTTCGTATCTGTACGACGAATTGTAATACCGTCTGCATCTCCAACGAATGTAGCTTCTGGAACGAATTCTACACTAACGTCTTTTCCTTTAGCTGTAACTTTGTATTTACCTTGTCCTGGTACTACATAGTAACCATCTACTAATTCAGCTTCTGTTACAACTGAACCATCAGCTTTAACGATTTGTGGTTGAACCGTTTCGTCAATAGCTGCTTTTTCTTCAAAGTTATAGTCTTTATTTCCATAAGCGTTGAATTTAATAGTAGAACGTTGAGTCGCTCCTTGAACATCGTACGTTTCTTCTTTTGTACCACGTGGTGGAATTGTTTGTTGGATTTGGAAGTCTTCTACTTCCCCAGAGTATGCAATTCCTGTCGCTTCTTTAACGTCTGCTTTATCATTTGCGATACGTAAACGAGTCGCTAATTTAGTCGCAGTTACATCTACGTTTTGAACAGGAGTTGTCCAAGTTAGTGTTACTTCTCCATCTTTTGTTACTTCAACAGCTCCAGCACCTTCATTTTCATCGAATTTACCATTTCCGTTAAAGTCAATCCATCCATTTACGAAGGCATTTTTACCGCCACCTAAGTGAGCATCAAATGTCAATGAGTAAGTACCGTCATTAACTTTTTTCAGTTTGTAGTTATCGCCTTGTTCTACTTTATCACCCATTAATTGGCGAGCACCTTCGTCTCCACCTTCACCATTCACATCGTCATATTTGAAGGCTGTTTCATCTGTAATTTTTTCAGTACGGATATCGATATCTGGCTCTTTTGAACCTAAGTATGGTTGAGTAATTCCAGCACCTTTTGCGATTGCATGACCTACTTTACCATAAGAGGCTGGAGCATCCCCATCATCTAATACCATGAATCCGAACATAGCTCCTTGTTGACCGCTTGATAGGATATAAACCCCTAGGTTTTTAGCATTACGCGTTAAAACAACTGGTGTAGACATACCAGAATCACGGTGAGTAACCGCTGGTCCAAATACTTGTGTTCCTAACCCATCACTATAAACTGTTCCATCTTTGTCTGTTACAGTCGATACTGTCTCTTCTGTAATTTCAGTTGAACGGAAACCTTTTGCTTTATCAGCGATAAATGGTTCAAAGGCTGTTTTTCCTCTTCCTTCGATAGAGTAAGATTGTCCTAATTGACGACCTTGACCATTTCCTACTGGAGTTAAGTTATAACGGTTATCGTATGATTCTGCAGTATAAGAACGAGCAGTTGGTACTCGATAGTTTTTATTCGATAATTCAGTAACTAATTCGAATCCATCCCCATCAGTTTTGTAGATTTCAATCTCAGATGAACCCGCTTCTTCCCCTGTAGCAAATACAACGTTCGCTGGTACTTCTTTACCATTTAAAGTCGCTTTAACTTTGAATTCTACCCCAACGTTCGCTCCATTTTTTACAGATTGGATTACTGTCGTACCACCTGTATCAATTCCATTTGTTTTCGCTACAGAATATCCACCTTGACGAACTACTTTTACTTCTGCTGGTGTACCGTCTTTATACACGTTTTGAGCGTTAGGATCATAACCTGCTCCTCCACGTTCTTTATAAACGTCAGTTGAGTTAAATGGTTTAAGTGCTGTAACTTCCATTTCCACAACATATCCAGGAGTCAATTCTTGTTTGAACTTGGTTCCAACTTGTAGTTTTCCACCGTCTCCAAGATTTTCAACGACTGCTGTTTTACTTGTGATATCGAACCATTTAATTTGGTGTTTTAAACGTTCTGTATTTTTTTCAGCATATTTTTTCCAGTGATCACCTTGTTCAGCTTCTGTTAATGGTGCTTCGTCCACTCTTTCAGCTACATCAGCTAAGGCCACCTCAAATTTACCATCACGACCAATTCCTGCTTTTTTAAGTTCACTGTAAACTGCAAGAATTGATTCATTTAAGCGAGCTAATTGAGCATCTACTTGTTCCTTTGTAACGCTCTTATCAGCTAAAAGTACTTTTGATTCGTTAAGTACCGCTTGGTTTTTAGCAACCGCTGCTTCAACTGCTACTCTATTTTCTTCTGATACTTCTTTCTTACGAAGTTCTGTAGTGGCAAGTGTATTGGTTACATCAGCCTCTGAAGAAATTTGTGTCAAGATAGTTGTTACAGCAGAAACAGCTTTTTCTGTTGGTGTGATGTTTTTTTCTGCTTCTTCTTTTGCTGCCTTATCTTTATCAGCCTCTTTTGTTTCTAATCCTAGCTTGTTTGATTCTGTTACAACTGTTTTCAATGAAGAAAGAATATCTTTTTGAATATTTACTTCTTCTTGCTTGGCAGTTTCATTTGCCAAAACAGCTTTCGCAGTAGCTAAGGCTTCACGAGCATTGGTTACAACTGAGGCATCCGCATACTTAGCATTTGATAATGCAGTCTCTAAATTTGAAATACTCGTTTCAAGAAGTGACTTATTTACTTGAACTTCTTCTTTCTTAGGTGTTTCAGCTGTCTTTTCTGTCAACTGAATAGTACTTGCTCCTAATTCTGGAGAAGCATTTTCTACTTTTTGAATATTTTCTTTAGAGTCTGAAACTGGATTTTGTTCAGTAGCTGAAACTGCTCCATTTCCTAAGAACATTAAACCAGCCGCAATCGCTACTGATGCTGCTCCAAAACTGTATTTACGAATACCATAACGAATATACTTTTCCGTTCTAAAATCTTGTTGTTTACCCTTCATTTAGAGTCACAACCTCCTTTATGCATACTTTTTAATATTGAATTGAAATATCCAGACAAATAAAAAGCCCCCCCCCCTTAAATTTTTTAGTAATATTAAGAGGTTATCATTTTAAAAAGGGTTGCCTAATAATTATCAATATCACTTAATATTGTATCATGCCACTATTATTAATTCAAGTTTCATGCTTATATATATTTATGGTTTCAATCTAATACTTCCTTGAAGAAAGTAGTACATACATCAGTTTTTAAACAATAAAATTAATGTACTAGGATACGAAACTCTATTCTGAACAACTGGTAGTATGTTTCTAGCACAAATTCAATTTTATAAGAAAAGGAAGTAAATATTTTCACGAAAAGTGCATATTATCAAGATTTTGAAAACCTGATAATATTTTCTTTCGTTTCTAGACCTTTCCATGAAAAAAACGCCACATGGGCGTTTTCCTGTTCTTACGGTTTAATACGGTGCAACATACGTGGGAATGGGATAGCTTCACGGATGTGTTTTGTTCCTGCTGCGAAGGTTACCATACGTTCGATACCGATACCAAATCCACCATGTGGTACAGTACCGTATTTACGAAGGTCAAGGTAAAATTCATACTCTGTACGATCCATGCCAAGTTCATCCATCTTAGCAACTAATGCATCATAGTCTTCCTCACGCATAGATCCACCGATGATCTCTCCATATCCTTCTGGTGCAAGCAAGTCTGCACAAAGCACGCGCTCTGGATTTCCAGGAACTGGTTTCATGTAGAAGGCCTTGATGGCTGCTGGGTAGTTCATGACAAATGTTGGCACACCAAAGTGGTTTGAAATCCATGTTTCGTGTGGTGAACCAAAGTCATCGCCATGCTCAAGATGCTCGTAGTCAGCATCTTCATCATTTTCATGTTCTTGCAAGAGGTCAATAGCTTGATCGTAAGTAATACGTTTGAATGGCTCTGCAATGTAGCGTTTCAAAAGTTCTGTATCACGTTCCAAGGTTTCCAAGGCTTGAGGCGCACGGTCAAGAACACCTTGTAGAAGAGCTTTTACATAAGCTTCTTGCAAGTCAAGTGATTCATCGTGTGTCAAGTATGAGTACTCTGCGTCCATCATCCAGAACTCAGTCAAGTGACGGCGTGTTTTTGATTTTTCAGCACGGAAAACTGGACCAAAGTCAAAGACACGACCAAGGGCCATAGCCCCTGCCTCTAGATAAAGCTGACCTGATTGGCTCAAGTAGGCTGGCGTTCCGAAGTAGTCCGTTTCAAAGAGTTCAGTTGAGTCTTCCGCCGCGTTTCCTGAAAGGATTGGGCTATCAAATTTCATGAAGCCGTTCTTGTCAAAGAATTCATATGTTGCGTAGATGATAGCGTTACGGATTTGCATCACCGCTACTTGCTTACGAGAGCGGAGCCACAAGTGACGGTTATCCATCAAGAAGTCTGTTCCGTGTTCTTTTGGTGTGATTGGGTAGTCTTGTGATTCACCAATCACTTCGATATCTGTGATATCGAGTTCATAACCAAACTTAGAACGTTCGTCTTCTTTGACAATCCCTGTCACATAAACAGAAGTTTCTTGGCTCAAGCGTTTGATAACATCAAACTTCTCAAGTCCCACTTCTTCACCAAATTTTTCGACAAAGTTTGGTTTAAAGGCCACACCTTGGAAGAAGGCTGTTCCATCACGCAATTGCAAGAAGGCGATTTTCCCTTTTCCTGATTTGTTGGCAACCCAAGCCCCAATCGTCACTTCTTGACCAACATAGTCTTTTACATCGATAATCGTTACACGTTTTGTCATTATTTTTCCTTTTCTTTTTCTTTTATTTTTCCATAAATGCTTTCAAGCGTTTAACTGCTTCTTTAAGCGTGTCTAGGTCTGTCGCATAGCTGAGACGTACATTTTCTGGTGCTCCAAATCCTGCTCCTGTTATGAGTGCCAAACCAACTTCCTCAAGAATAGCTGTTGTAAAGTCAGTAACATCCGTATAACCTTTCATCTCCATGGCTTTTTTAACATTTGGGAAGAGATAGAAGGCTCCTTGTGGCTTAACGACTTCAAAACCAGGGACCTCACATAATAGCGGATAAATTGTATTGAGACGCTCCTCAAAAGCCTGACGCATGATATCAACAGAATCCTGTGGTCCTGTTAAGGCTTCAATAGTCGCATATTGAGAAACAGATGTCAAATTTGAAGTTGTTTGTCCCGTCAATTTACTCATAGCTGCAATGATTTCAGGATCACCTACCGCATAACCAACTCGCCAACCCGTCATGGCATAGGCTTTAGATACACCGTTGATAACAATGGTTTGCTTACGAATTGCTTCTGACAGACTTGAAATTGGAACAAATTCATTTCCATTATAAACAAGGCGGCCGTATATATCATCAGCTAAAATCAGAATATCATGCTCAACTGCCCAATTTCCGATAGCTAGTAATTCTTCACGAGTATAAATCATACCAGTCGGATTAGATGGTGAATTGAGAACCAAAACCTTTGTCTTATCTGTCCTAACTAGTTCTAGTTGATCCACCGTAACTTTAAAATCATTGTCTTCTTTGGCTTGAACAAAAACTGGAAGCCCTTCTGCCATCTTAACCTGATCTCCATAACTAACCCAGTATGGAGTTGGAATAATAACCTCATCTAAAGGATTAATTACAGCCATAAAGAAAGTATAGAGTGAGAACTTAGCACCTGTAGCAAATGTGACTTCGTTGGCCTCTACGGAATAACCATAATAACGCTCAAAATAGGTATTGACTGCTGCTTTTAACTCAGGCAAACCTGAAGCTACCGTATAGAAAGAAGCACGTCCATCTCGAATGGCTGCAACAGCTGCATCTTGAATATTTTTGGGAGTATGGAAATCGGGCTGACCTAAAGTTAAGAAAAGTACATCTTTTCCTTCAGTCTTTAACTTCTTTGCTCTCGCATCACTAGCTAGAGTGACACTTTCTTCCATTTCTAAAACACGGTTGGATAGTTTCATAGGCCCTCCTTATTGACCAATGCTCCTGTTTCAAAATCTACTAGATAAAAATCAGATCCTGACTTGATTTCCCAGATTGGCTTATCTTGATAACGGCCAAAGGTAATCTTATCAATCTCGCCAGCTCCTTTTTCCTTAGAAACAGCTTCTGCTTTTTCTTGTGAAACACCTTGATTTAGCTGATAAACGTAAATCTTATGGTCATCTTTTCCAATCAGGACAGCAAGTGCTTCTTGTTTTTTATTGCGACCAAGAACGCTGTAATAGGATTCTAAGCCATTGTATAAGTCAACCTGATCAGCCTGCTCTAATCCTGCATACTGCTGAGCTAATTTTTCTCCTTCACTTTTAGCTGTTTGATAGGGTTTCATGCCGAGAGAAACCAGATACAGAAAGGAAGCACTGATAACCACAAATAAAATCGTCATCCCTAGACCATACTGCCACAGTAGATTATTTTTTGCTTTGTTTTGTCTTTTTTTCACTCGTCTATTTTACCATCTATCTTGCTTTATTACAAGTGAATGCAAGAATACTCTTCGAAAATCAAATTCAAACTTTGTCAGCGTCGCCTTGCCGTACCCAAGTACTGTCTGCGGCTTGCTTCCTAGTTTGCTCTTTGATTTTCATTGAGTATAAGAAACCAATTCTATTTCTTCCTTCAAAGCAAACCGATTTTTCTTATTTAAAACCGAGTAAGAAAAGTAAAGACACAAGCGAAATCAAGATATTAAAAAACTTGAGCTTGGCACTCAAGTTTTCCGAAATTATTTTAATCTAGGAAATAATTTTTTCATCCATTCTTTTAGCCATTTTTCCTAAAAATATAGCCAGTAGAAGGCTAATCATGACTAAAAAGAATCCTAGATAAAGAAATGTTACTACAAAACCTAAATTGTCAATCAACCAGCCTGTCAGTGGGAAGAATACAATCATACTTAGGCTAAACATCATAGAGTAGACACTCAGCATGGTTGCCCTTACTTCACTTGGAAGGCGCTCTTGCAAATCATTGTCAAAAATCGGCTGAAAAAGAGCATATAGAGCATTACTAATCAAATAAATCAAAATATAGATTAGAGGTGTTCCAAAGTAGGACAGCAGGTAGGTAACTCCAGTCAGCAGGACGAGGATAGGGAAAAGTTTCAAGGCAGCATAGTTCTTTCCAATCTTACTCGCTAGATAGACTGCGACGATATTTAAGAGACTACCAAGTAGCATAACTGCTGAAATTTGCCAACCACTTAAATCTGGTAACTGATTTTGATAGTAAAAATAAAACATGCACATGAGTACTCCGACAATCTGAGACAAAATCATCCAGTTGAAAAGCATGGGATTTCGCTTCAACTCATCCTTAACAGTCCAAATAATCTGTTTCATGGTCACACTATCAGCTTTTTCTAGCTTGATACTAGGTTCTTTCAGCATCCAAATCAGGAAAAGAACTATGATAGAAGTCGCAATCATGATATAGTAGGTCAGGTGCAATTGACCATGGACAAAAAATCCCGCCAACACTGTCCCCAAAGACCGAGTTCCTTCTGCTACTCCTGACATAAAACTTGAAATAGATAAGTAACACTTCTTGAGTCCAGCCTCTACAGCCGAGTCATAGACCATTGCTGCGCTTGTGCCTGAATCAAAATTATAAGACAAGGCACTTACCGCCATAGCTAGTGCATAAATCCAAAAATTTCCCTGCCCAGCCAACATGAGAATAGAAGACACAATCCCTGCTATTCGACTTAAATAAAGGTTGATCTTATAGGAATAACGATCAGCCAACATTCCAGATGGAATTTCACAGAGAAGACTGGTAGTATGAAAAATACTCTCCAGAAGTCCAATCTGCCAAAGAGACATTCCGTTTTGACTGAGAAAGAGAATCCAAAAACTGGTAATCCCTAGAAATGCAAAAAACTCAACTCCGGCCATCAGGCCAATATTTTTCCGATAATTTCTTATTAACATTTTTTCTCCTTTAACAAGTGTATTATTATTTCTTTTGTCCGTCACTTGTTAATCTGTATCTTACATGATCTCCACCCCTTTTAGAAGCATTCTTCAATGCCATTATTTTCGTTTAATTGTTTATGAAATGATACCAGAAAATAGCCGTTCCACGGTTTCTATTGCGAGTTTTCTTGTTTATTTTAGCACTTATGTCATCATATTACAAGAGAATGTTAGAATACTCTTCGAAAATCAAATGCAAACCAGAATCCAAAAAACAGTTCTTACTTTTTTAGTCATAAATGACTAGAATTTCAGCAATTTTATATTTCTCAAATAGACTCTGAGCAAATTTCTTGCAAGTCCTTTTGTTTTGTTGTAATATATTTTATAACAACGAGAGAGTTCTCGGAAACTTAAGAAAAAGGAGACACATCATGTCTAAAAAAGTATTATTTATCGTCGGATCACTACGTCAAGGTTCTTTCAACCACCAAATGGCTCTCGAAGCTGAGAAAGCACTTGCTGGTAAAGCGGAAGTTAGCTACCTTGATTATTCAGCCCTTCCTCTCTTCAGCCAAGATTTGGAAGTTCCAACTCATCCAGCTGTAGCTGCTGCTCGTGAAGCGGTTCTCGCTGCGGATGCCATCTGGATCTTCTCTCCAGTCTACAACTTCTCTATCCCTGGAACAGTGAAAAACTTGCTTGACTGGCTATCTCGTGCCCTTGACTTATCTGATACACGTGGTGCTTCTGCCCTTCAAGACAAGTTCGTCACAGTATCATCTGTAGCCAATGCAGGTCACGATCAACTATTTTCTATCTACAAAGACCTCTTGCCATTTATCCGTACACAAGTCGTTGGTGATTTCACTGCTGCACGTGTTAATGACTCTGCTTGGGCAGACGGAAAATTGGTTCTTGAAGAAACCGTCCTAAACTCACTTGAAAAACAAGCTCAAGACTTGGTCGCAGCGATTCAGTAAAAAATAGAAAATTTTAGAAAGTCTAAATCAATTATAGCCACCTCATAGGGTAGCATTTTTAGACTCAATCAAGATTTTCAGACAAACATCAGCCATCCAAAAAAACCTTGAGCGTTACCACTCAAGGTTTTTAGCAGTCTTTTCCATTATAGGAAAATCATTCTAAGAATATTCTTTCATTCGATATCTATCACTTATCATCTTCTTTCGGGAAATTAGTGACTGCTTTTGGCTGATTAATCTTCTTTTCTTCGTCCTACATATAGACTCAATAGAATACTGCTACCTAGAAGAACAGAGATATAATCAGATTGGCTTCCAGTTTCAGGTAATTTGTTCCCATGGTTTTCTTTATCTGTAGTTGGTACTACTGGGTTAGCATTTACTGGAGTTGCTGCTTGAGCCGATGTTGGTACTACTGGTTGTTCTGGAACCGCTGGTACTGGTTTAACCGGTACTTCTGATGTTGGAACAACTGGAGTTGGTTGTACTGGCACTTCTGGTGTCGGTATAGTTGGTGTTGGTTGCGCTGGTACTGTTGGAATATCTAATTCTGGTACTTCAGCAACTTCTGGCATTCCTGGCATACCACCGTTGAATTCTGGCAATTCGTAAACTGGTGGTTCTGGCATTGCAAACGTTGGTCCTTCTGGCACATTAGGTGTTGGAGGAACTGGTTTGTCATTTGATGGTGTTACCGGTTTGTCTTGGCATCCACATTTACCATCTTTGCCGTCTTTGCCGTCGCGACCATCACGTCCATCTTTACCGTCCTTAACAACTGTTTTTGTCACAGTTCCGTCAGAATTGATGATGGTGATTGTATGACTACCATTTCCATTATCTTCAACAGAAACTTTTGGTGATTTACCATCTTTACCGTCTTTAATCACCATTTCTGTCTTACTTCCATCTGGATTAATGATTGTAACAACGTGAGTTCCATCGTTATTATTTTTAACAGTTACAGTTGGTGAAACGCCATCTTTGCCATCTTTACCATCTTTGATAATAGATTTGTATTCACGACCATCAGAATCAACGATTGTCAATGTGTGAGTTCCATCTCCGTTATCAACGATGTTAGCTTTTGGTGATTTACCATCAAAGATTGTTGTACTTGTTTCTTTACCGTCTGTTCCTGTTACTTTAATAGTATGTGAACCATTGTGGTTATCAATTACTTCTAGTTTTGGTGATTTGCCATCACGTACTGTTGTAGTTGTAGTCGTACCATCAGAGTTGACAATAGTAACTGTGTGAGTTCCATCCCCATTGTCTACTACTTTAGCACTTGGTGATTTACCGTCACGAATGGTTGTTTCAGAGATAGTTCCATTTCCGTTTTCTACACGGATTGTATAAGTACCATCATGATTATCTGTCACAGTTGCTATTGGTGATTTACCATCTTTAATGATTGTTTCAGTAGTAGTTCCATCACCATTTAGAACTGAAATCTTATGGGTTCCATTTTGTTCATCAGTTATAGTAACTTTTGGTGATTTACCATCACGTACTGTTGTTTCAGTTGTAACACCTTCTGGGTTTGTAATAACAATTGTATGACTTCCGTCTCCATTATCACGAACAGATGCTGTTGGAGTACGTCCATCTACCCCGTCACGTCCATTTTTCACAACAAATTCATTCTTAGTTCCATCTGGGTTAGTGATTGTTACTGTGTGACTTCCGTCTGGATTTTCTCTTGTTGTAGCTGAAGCAGCTTTACCATCTTTACCATCTTTGATAATAGCATTTGTAATATTACCTTCTCCATCTGTCACTTTAACAGTGTGAGTTCCATCGTTATTATCTGTTACTTCAACTTTTGGAGTCTTGCCGTCTTTACCGTTTTTAACAACTGTTTCTTTAGAAGTTCCATCTGGATTTGTTACAGTAATTGTATGGCTTCCATCTGGATTTTCAGTTGTGGTGATAGTAGCTGTTTTACCATCCTTACCATCTTTAACTTTAGTAGTTGATTCAGAGCCATCTCCATTTCGAACGGTAATAGAGTGTGTTCCATCTCCGTTATCTGTTACAGTAACAACTGGTGATTTGCCATCTGCACCATTTTCACCTTTATCACCTTTTAGCCCATCTAAAACTGTGGCAAGTGGTTTTGTAGAATCCAATGGTTGACCTGGACGTTCTGGATCTTCCACAAAAATTTTAGTTTCATTACCTTCTTTTTTAGCAATTAGAGATTTTCCATCTTTACCATTTTTTACATTTACAGTAACAGGATCTTTTCCTGGTGTTGTAATTGTAATATCTGTACTATGTCCATCTGTTCCTGGTTTAACTGTAACTTCTGGTGTATCTCCTTTTGCTCCTTGAGGTCCTCTTATATTGCCAGTCTTGTTCCATGCTCCATTTTGTTTTTTATACACATCTCCTGTTGAACTATCAATATAAGTATCTCCATTTTTTCCATCTTTTGGAGTTGGTGCAATATTTCCACTTAAAAGTTCAGATCCATTACGTCCGTCTCTACCACTAGCACCATTTTCTCCATTAACTCCGTTCAATACATCACGTTCACTGATTAACTCATCTACTCCCGGATCGTAATGATTATTTCCATTATTATCAAAATAAACTGTAACATGAGTACCATCTGCGTTATCAGAAGATGTTGCTCTAGAATTAGGATGTCCTGATACTTCATCCGGGTTATTTCCTACACTTCTTCTTGCTCTTCTAAAGGAATCTTCTCCATTCATATATGGTTGTAAATCAATTTTAGGAGTTCGTCCATTGTTACCATTATGTCCATCTAGACCATCTCTAACTGTAAATGTTACTGGTTCTTTTCCTGGTATTGTAATGGTTACAACTGTACTATGTCCATCTGCTCCACGTTGAGTTGTAACTGTAGGTGTTTGTCCATTTTGACCATTCGCTCCAGTTTCACCTTTAGCTCCATCATGAACAAATACTGTAGTCGGTTGTGAACCATCGTGATTATCGACAGTAATCTCTACTCCCTTATGATCAACTTCTTCCTTACGAGCAGCAGTTACAGTTGGTGATTTTCCGTCTACCCCATCTCTAATGACTGCAAGAGGTCTGTCAGGAGTTAATGGTTGACCTGGATTTGCTGGATCTTCTTGATAAACTTTTGTTTCTTTACCTTCTTTAACAGTGAGCAATGACTTACCATCACGTCCGTCAGCACCTTTAGCTCCATCTTTAATCATTTCAGAACCTAGAAGTTCATCAGTTCCCACAGTATATTTTCCATCGCCATTCTCATCAGTGTAGAATGTAACGATTGTATGAGATGGGTTACCATTTTGTCCCTCAACACGTAGTAGATCAACTTTTGGAGTTTTCCCATTTAGACCATTTTCGCCATTTTTAACATTTACTGTTACCGGAGTTTTTCCTGGAACAGTGAATGTAATGTCAGAACTATGTCCATCTTTTCCTGGTGTTACAGTTACTTCAGGAGTTTTTCCATCTTCACCTTTCTCTCCGTCTTTAACGATGGATGTTTGAACGAGGGTATCAGTTCCTTCTGTGTAATTAC
>NZ_CAUQWY010000033.1:0-18755 GCF_963521865.1 uncultured Streptococcus sp. | reverse complement strand
AATAGGCTCCATAATATCTATAGGGGATTTACCCACTACAAATATTATAGAGCCTCTTTTTTTAACTAGATATTATATACATTAAGAGAGAATCAGTTTGCTTCTCTCTTTTTTGAATTTCAGTAATTCATTTTAGCAGCGTATACTTTTTTGTTTCCTAATTTGTTCAATGAATACTGTAGTTTAGGTACATAAATTAAAATTTAACAGATTGTATAATTCTTACAAACTTTTAAGAAAGTAATTGAAGAGTTTTTCGCTCTGCTTATAATATATGTGTTTGTGCGATAAAAATTTCCGCTCTTTTGATTTTAAATAAGTATTATTTTTCAATATAGTGTGAATTGGGTTTGATATCTCTTTTGAAAGCTGCCTTAGATTTTTTCTACTTGTGTTTTATTATATAGTGTATCTTGCTTGTTTTGTACAGAATTTTTATGACATTTGTCATATTTTCTAGTGACAGAAGCATCTAGCTCCGCCAACTTCAAAAGTCTATAATTGAAGTATGAAACGGAGGAAGAAGAGATGAAAAATAAAATGATTGTCGCAATGAGTTTAGTAGCAGCAGGAGTCATGACTTATCTCATGTTCTCAGGATTGGATGAAGATTTCTATCATTTTCCTTGGGAGCTATTTGCAGGATTTGGAATGATGTCCTGGCTTATCCGAGAAGGTTTAAAATTAGTCTCAGATGTGAAAAAGGAGTTTGAAAAATGAAAAAAGCGTTTCTCTATATTTTTATTGGACTATCACTAGTGGTATGGTTGGTAGAAATGTTTACAGGTTGGTTTGATCAAGCCTTCCTTCACCAATTCATCCGTGGTGCCTGGGGACTAGGATTTATGATTTTTATCGCCTTTCCTATGGGAAAGGAGTGGCTGAAAGGAGAATATCATGAACATGATTAAGGTAGAAAGCCTAAATAAAAACATCAAGGGAAAGGCTATTTTGAAGGATATTTCCTTTGAGGTAGCTGAAGGTGAATGCGTCGCCTTGATTGGGCCAAATGGTGCTGGGAAGACCACACTCTTGGACTGTCTGCTTGGAGATAAACTGGTCACAAGCGGTCAAGTATCCATCCAAGGCTTGTCAGTGACGAGTTCTCAGTTAGACTATATTAGAGGTTATCTGCCTCAAGAAAATGTCATCGTTCAGAAATTAAAGGTCAAAGAGTTGGTTGCTTTCTTTCAAAGCATTTATCCAAATCCCTTGAGCAACCAGGAAATCGATCAACTGTTGCAGTTTGACAAGCAACAGAAAGAGCAATTGGCAGAAAAATTGTCAGGTGGGCAAAAGCGTCTTTTCTCTTTTGTCTTGACCTTGATTGGCCGACCAAAACTTGTCTTTTTAGATGAGCCAACTGCGGCCATGGATACCTCAACCCGCCAACGTTTTTGGGAAATTGTTCAGGATCTAAAAGCGCAGGGAGTTACCATTCTCTATTCGTCCCATTACATCGAAGAGGTAGAGCATACAGCGGACCGAATCTTGGTCTTGAATAAGGGAGAGTTGATTCGTGATACGACGCCTCTAGCTATGCGTAGTGAGGAGATTGAAAAGCATTTTATCCTTCCTCTGGCATACAAGGAAATTGTTGAGCAGTCTAACTTGGTTGAAAACTGGGTACAAAAACAAGATGCTCTGCAAGTAGTCACACGAGAGGCAAATGCTTTTTGGCAACTGTTAGTTCAAGCAGGATGTAGCATACAAGAAATCGAAGTTAATAACCGTAGTTTGCTAGATACAATCTTTGAAGAAACACAGAAGGGAGATGACTAAGATGAAACGATGGATCGCATTAAATAAAATAGAATTTCTATTGACCAAACGGCAACTAGTCTATTATTTATTATCAGTAGGGATACCGACAGCCTTCTATTTATTCTTTTCAGGCATGTACCAGGAAACACCAGGTGGACCGGCTAACTTTATGCGCGACTACCTCATCTCCATGACAGCCTTTTCCATGATGTCAACAGCTATCTTTTCATTCCCAGTTGTTTTACATACCGACAAGATCAACAATTGGCAGAAAATAATACGTCATAGCCCTGTAAATATGGTAGAATATTATCTATCAAAGATAACAAGTATGATGGTTGATTATTTGGTCTCAATTCTGGTTGTTTTCTCAGTTGGGCATTTTGTAAGAGGTGTGGATATGTCTCTTGGAAACTGGATTGGGGCTGCGTTCTTGCTGATAGTAGGAAGTGTAGCTTTTGTAGCGCTTGGCTTGACCTTGACACTCTTGCCTTCTAGTCAGCTGATGTCTGTCGTGGGCAATCTTCTCTATCTAGGCTTGGCTGTTTTAGGTGGACTCTGGATGCCCATCTCTTTATTTCCAGACTGGATGCAAGCAATCGGGAAGCGCCTACCAACTTATCAGTTGATGGAGTTGCTCAAGACCTTCTTAAACGAGGGTGGCATCAATCTATCAGCCACAGTTTATCTACTTGTTTTTTCAGCAGTTTTGTTTGGTTTGACCATTTACCTTCAAGGTCATAAGGAGAATGCTTAATGCTTGAAAGACTGAAAAGCATACACTATATGTTTTGGGCCAGTTTAATTTTTATGATTTTCCCCATCTTACCTGTAGTGACTGGGTGGCTTTCTGCCTGGCATTTATTGATTGATATTCTATTTGTAGTGGCGTATTTGGGTGTTTTAACAACTAAGAATCAGCGCCTATCTTGGCTTTTCTGGGGCATCATGCTGGTCTATGTAGCTGGGAACACTGCCTTTGTTGCTGTTAATTATATCTGGTTTTTCTTTTTTCTATCCAATCTCTTAAGTTATCATTTCAGCGTAGGTGGTTTAAAGTCTTTACATGTCTGGACTTTTCTTCTTGCTCAAGTCCTTGTTGTGGGGCAACTGTTGATTTTTCAGGAAGTTGAAGTTGAGTTTCTAGTCTATCTACTTGGAATTCTCACTTTTATCGATTTAATGACTTTTGGCTTGGTTCGGATTCGGATTGTGGAGGATTTGAAAGAAGCGCAGTCTAAGCAAAATGCCAAGATAAATCTATTGCTTGCTGAAAATGAACGTAGTCGTATCGGTCAGGATTTGCATGATAGTCTGGGACACACCTTTGCTATGCTGAGTGTCAAGACAGATTTAGCCTTGCAGTTGTTTCAGATGGAGGCTTATCCACAGGTGGAAAAGGAATTAAAAGAAATACAGCAAATTAGCAAAGAATCAATGTGTGAAGTGCGAACCATTGTGGAAAATCTTAAGTCTAGAACTTTGACATCCGAACTAGAGACTGTGAAAAAGATGTTAGAAATTGCTGGAATTGAGGTGGAAATAGCTAATCAACTAGATACAGCTAGCTTAACTCAGGAATTGGAGTCAACGGCTTCCATGATTTTACTTGAATTAGTGACCAATATCATCAAACATGCTAAGGCGTCTAAAGTCTACTTAAAATTAGAACGGACAGAGAAAGAACTCATTCTAACAGTGAGAGATGATGGCTGTGGCTTTGCTTCTATAAAGGGGGATGACCTCCATACAGTTCGAGATCGTGTTCTTCCATTTTCGGGAGAAGTAGAGGTAATTAGTTGGAAACAACCGACAGAAGTTCAGGTTCGACTACCTTATAAGGAGAGAAACTAAGATGAAACTACTTGTTGCAGAAGATCAAAGTATGTTGCGAGATGCCATGTGCCAGTTGCTCACGCTTCAACCAGGTGTAGAGTCTGTCTTTCAAGCCAAGAATGGGCAAGAAGCAATCCAACTATTAGAAAAGGAGTCTGTAGATATCGCCATCCTTGACGTAGAAATGCCTGTTAAGACAGGTCTTGAAATCTTGGAGTGGATACGAACAGAAAATCTAGAAACAAAGGTGGTTGTGGTGACGACCTTCAAGCGTCCTGGGTATTTTGAACGTGCGGTCAAGGCTGGAGTAGATGCTTATGTATTAAAAGAAAGAAACATTGCTGAGCTCATGCAAACCTTGCACACCGTCCTCGAAGGGCGCAAGGAGTATTCGCCTGAATTGATGGAAGTGGTGATGACGCATCCCAATCCATTAACGGAGCAAGAAATCGCAGTTTTAAAGGGAATTGCTCAAGGTTTCTCTAACCAAGAAATTGCAGACAAACTCTATCTATCCAACGGAACAGTCCGAAACTATGTTACCAATATTCTTTCTAAATTAGATGCAGGTAATCGAACAGAGGCAGCTAATATCGCGAAAGAATCTGGTTGGTTGTGATGATATAATATTTTTTGAACATTATGTGCTAAAATTGATGGGATTGAATGGAACAATAGTAACTTTAGGAGAGGGGGGATTCCTCCTTTTTGTTTCGTCTAATCCTCTTCGAAAATCTCTTTAAACTACGTCAGCTCTATCTGTAATCTTAAAACAGTGTTTTGAGCAGCCTACGGCTAGCTTCCTAGTTTGCTCTTTGATTTTCATTGCTAAATTCGCAAACTAAGTTCCACCGCTAGTAGAAGTGGAAGTTAGTCTGATAAAAATCAAATTAATAATAAAAAAGAAAAATATCTTGACAACCAATGGAAAATTTTGTTACAATAATAGACGGTACTTTTTACTTTTGGTCTCTCAAGAGTGTACAGGGACGTGCTGACAAATGTTGCAAAAGTACACACAGATGATAGCTGTCACCAAGTGTATCATCACCAAAAATAAAAAAACACAGGAGAATGTAGATGCCTACAATTAACCAATTGGTTCGCAAACCGCGTAAATCAAAAGTAGAAAAATCTAAATCACCAGCTTTGAACGTTGGTTACAACAGTCATAAAAAAGTTCAAACAAACGTTTCTTCACCACAAAAACGTGGTGTTGCAACTCGTGTTGGAACAATGACACCTAAAAAACCTAACTCTGCCCTTCGTAAATTCGCTCGTGTACGTTTGAGCAACCTTATCGAAGTTACTGCCTACATCCCAGGTATCGGACACAACTTGCAAGAACACAGCGTGGTTCTTCTTCGTGGTGGACGTGTAAAAGACCTTCCAGGGGTACGTTACCATATCGTCCGTGGTGCACTTGATACTGCAGGTGTTAACGATCGTAAACAAGGCCGTTCTAAATACGGTACTAAACGTCCAAAAGCATAAGGAAAGGGGATAAAGAGAAATGAGTCGTAAAAATAGAGCTCCAAAACGTGACGTATTGCCAGATCCGCTTTACAATTCACAACTAGTTACTCGTCTTATCAACCGCGTTATGCTTGATGGTAAACGTGGTACAGCTGCTTCAATCGTTTACGGTGCCTTTGAGCAAATCAAAGAAGCTACTGGAAACGATGCACTTGAAGTATTTGAAACAGCTATGGAAAACATCATGCCTGTACTTGAAGTACGTGCACGTCGTGTTGGTGGTTCTAACTACCAAGTCCCAGTTGAAGTTCGTCCAGAACGTCGTACAACACTTGGACTTCGTTGGTTGGTAACAATCGCTCGTCTTCGTGGTGAACACACAATGCAAGACCGTCTTGCAAAAGAAATCTTGGATGCTGCTAACAACACTGGTGCAGCTGTTAAGAAACGTGAAGACACTCACCGTATGGCTGAAGCTAACCGTGCATTCGCACACTTCCGTTGGTAAGATTAAGATACTAAGGGTGTTAAAAAAGCGACTGAAAATTAGGAAGCTTGACGAAGAATCGAAGATTCTAGGAGAGCTTATCTATTTTCCGAGCTTTTAGCTCGGGTTCAATTAGGATACCAAGAGCGCTAAAAGAGCAAAGTAGAAATAGGAAACTGACGCAGTATTCGATGAATACAAGGAAGTTTATCTTTTTCACACAGCATCCCGTTTCAGCTCAACTCAACTAACTTGGGCTTTTAGCCCGAGTTCGATTCAATTTGTAAATCTACAAGTTGAAATCAACAATAGCATGAAAACATTGAGAACGGGTAGGTCCTGCCTATCCGTTTTTATTAAATCATGTTATAATAGAATAGAAATCAAAAATAAATAGGAGAAACAAACCTCATGGCACGCGAATTTTCACTTGAAAAAACTCGTAATATCGGTATCATGGCTCACGTCGATGCTGGTAAAACAACAACTACTGAGCGTATTCTTTACTACACTGGTAAAATCCACAAAATCGGTGAAACTCACGAAGGTGCGTCACAAATGGACTGGATGGAGCAAGAGCAAGAGCGTGGTATCACTATCACATCTGCTGCGACAACAGCTCAATGGAACAACCACCGCGTAAACATTATCGACACACCAGGACACGTGGACTTCACGATCGAAGTACAGCGTTCTCTTCGTGTATTGGATGGTGCGGTTACCGTTCTTGACTCACAATCAGGTGTTGAGCCTCAAACTGAAACAGTTTGGCGTCAAGCAACTGAGTATGGAGTTCCACGTATCGTATTTGCCAACAAAATGGACAAAATCGGTGCTGACTTCCTTTACTCTGTAAGCACACTTCACGATCGTCTTCAAGCAAACGCCCACCCAATCCAATTGCCAATCGGTTCTGAAGATGACTTCCGTGGTATCATCGACTTGATCAAGATGAAAGCTGAAATCTATACGAACGACCTTGGTACAGATATCCTTGAAGAAGATATTCCAGCTGAATACCTTGACCAAGCTCAAGAATACCGTGAAAAATTGGTTGAAGCAGTTGCTGAAACTGACGAAGAATTGATGATGAAATACCTCGAAGGTGAAGAAATCACTAATGAAGAATTGAAAGCTGGTATCCGTAAAGCGACTATCAACGTTGAATTCTTCCCAGTATTGTGTGGTTCTGCCTTCAAGAACAAAGGTGTTCAATTGATGCTTGATGCAGTTATTGACTACCTTCCAAGCCCACTTGATATCCCAGCTATCAAAGGTATTAACCCAGATACAGACGCTGAAGAAACTCGTCCAGCATCTGACGAAGAGCCATTTGCAGCTCTTGCCTTCAAGATCATGACTGACCCATTCGTAGGTCGTTTGACATTCTTCCGTGTTTACTCAGGTGTTCTTCAATCAGGTTCATACGTATTGAACACTTCTAAAGGTAAACGTGAACGTATCGGACGTATCCTTCAAATGCACGCTAACAGCCGTCAAGAAATTGACACTGTTTACTCAGGTGATATCGCTGCTGCCGTTGGTTTGAAAGATACTACAACTGGTGACTCATTGACAGATGAAAAAGCTAAAATCATCCTTGAGTCAATCAACGTTCCAGAACCAGTTATCCAATTGATGGTTGAGCCAAAATCTAAAGCTGACCAAGACAAGATGGGTATTGCCCTTCAAAAATTGGCTGAAGAAGATCCAACATTCCGTGTTGAGACAAACGTTGAAACTGGTGAAACAGTTATCTCTGGTATGGGTGAGCTTCACCTTGACGTCCTTGTTGACCGTATGCGTCGTGAGTTCAAAGTGGAAGCGAACGTAGGTGCTCCTCAAGTATCTTACCGTGAAACATTCCGTGCTTCTACTCAAGCACGTGGATTCTTCAAACGTCAGTCTGGTGGTAAAGGTCAATTCGGTGATGTATGGATTGAATTTACTCCAAACGAAGAAGGAAAAGGATTTGAATTCGAAAACGCAATCGTTGGTGGTGTGGTTCCTCGTGAATTTATCCCAGCGGTTGAAAAAGGTTTGGTAGAATCTATGGCTAACGGTGTTCTTGCAGGTTACCCAATGGTTGACGTTAAAGCTAAGCTTTACGATGGTTCATACCACGATGTCGACTCATCTGAAACTGCCTTCAAGATCGCGGCTTCACTTGCCCTTAAAGAAGCTGCTAAATCAGCACAACCAGCTATCCTTGAGCCAATGATGCTTGTAACAATCACTGTTCCAGAAGAAAACCTTGGTGATGTTATGGGTCACGTAACTGCTCGTCGTGGACGTGTAGATGGTATGGAAGCACACGGTAACAGCCAAATCGTTCGTGCTTACGTTCCACTTGCTGAAATGTTCGGTTACGCAACAGTTCTTCGTTCTGCATCTCAAGGACGTGGTACATTCATGATGGTATTTGACCACTACGAAGATGTACCTAAGTCAGTACAAGAAGAAATCATTAAGAAAAACAAAGGTGAAGACTAATCAGTCCTCACTCTAGAAGGAAGTCACTTAGTGGCTTCCTTTTGTCTTTAGAAAATACCTCTAAATATGGTAAAATAGTAGGAGAATAATGTGAGGAAAATGAATGTCAAATAGTTTTGAAATTTTGATGAATCAATTGGGGATGCCTGCTGAAATGAGACAGGCTCCTGCTTTATCACAGGCTGATATTGAGCGAGTTGTGGTTCATAAAATTAGTAAGGTATGGGAGTTTCATTTCGTATTTTCTAATATTTTACCGATTGAAATCTTTTTAGAATTAAAGAAAGGGCTGAGTGAGGAATTTTCTAAGACAGGCAATAAAGCTGTTTTCGAAATCAAGACTCTGTCTCAAGAATTTTCAAATCAACTCTTGCAATCCTATTATAGAGAGGCTTTCTCTGAAGGCCCATGTGCTAGTCAAGGTTTTAAGTCCCTTTATCAAAATTTGCAAGTGCGAGCAGATGGGAATCATCTCTTTATAGAGGGAGCTGAAGCTATTGATAAGGAGCATTTTAAGAAAAATCATCTCCCTAACCTATCTAAACAGCTCGAAAAATTTGGTTTTCCAACTTTTAATTGTCAAGTAGAGAAAAATGATGTGCTGACCCAAGAGCAGGAAGAGGCCTTCCATGCTGAAAATGAGCAGATTGTTCAAGCTGCTAATGAGGAAGCGCTCCGTGCTATGGAACAACTGGAACAGATGGCACCTCCTCCAGCGGAAGAGAAACCAGCCTTTGATTTTCAAGCGAAAAAAGCTGTAGCTAAACCAAAGCTGGATAAGGCAGAAATTACTCCTATGATCGAAGTGACGACGGAGGAAAATCGTCTGGTCTTTGAAGGGGTTGTGTTTGATGTGGAGCAAAAAGTGACCAGAACAGGGCGTGTTTTGATCAACTTTAAAATGACAGACTACACTTCAAGTTTTTCTATGCAAAAGTGGGTTAAAAATGAGGAAGAGGCTCAGAAATTTGACCTCATCAAAAAGAATTCTTGGCTCCGAGTGCGTGGAAATGTGGAGATGAATAACTTCACACGCGATTTGACTATGAATGTGCAGGATGTGCAGGAAGTTGTTCACTATGAGCGGAAGGATTTGATGCCAGAAGGTGAGCGCCGGGTTGAGTTTCATGCTCATACTAACATGTCGACCATGGATGCTCTACCAGAGGTTGAAGAAATCGTTGCGACAGCTGCTAAGTGGGGACACAAGGCGGTTGCCATCACAGACCATGGGAATGTCCAGTCCTTTCCACATGGCTATAAGGCGGCCAAAAAAGCGGGAATTCAGCTAATCTATGGTATGGAAGCCAATATCGTGGAAGACCGTGTTCCTATCGTTTATAACGAAGTGGAGAAGGACTTGTCGGAAGCGACTTACGTGGTCTTTGACGTGGAAACGACGGGTCTATCAGCCATCTACAATGACTTGATTCAGGTTGCGGCTTCTAAGATGTACAAGGGGAATGTCATTGCTGAATTTGATGAATTTATCAACCCTGGGCATCCCTTGTCAGCTTTTACTACTGAGTTAACTGGAATTACAGATGACCATGTCAAAAATGCCAAGCCACTGGAACAAGTTTTGCAAGAATTCCAAGAATTTTGTAAAGATACGGTACTAGTTGCCCACAATGCGACCTTTGACGTTGGCTTTATGAATGCCAACTATGAGCGTCATGGTTTGCCTAAGATTAGTCAACCAGTGATTGATACGCTGGAGTTTGCTAGAAACCTCTATCCTGAGTACAAACGTCATGGTTTGGGACCTTTGACCAAGCGTTTTGGTGTGGCCTTAGAACATCACCACATGGCCAACTACGATGCGGAAGCTACTGGTCGTCTGCTCTTTATTTTTATCAAAGAAGTAGCAGAAAAACATGGTGTGACCGATCTAGCTAGACTTAACATTGATTTGATTAGTCCAGATTCTTATAAAAAAGCTCGGATCAAGCATGCGACCATCTATGTCAAGAATCAGGTAGGTCTAAAAAATATCTTTAAGCTGGTTTCTTTATCCAATACCAAGTACTTTGAAGGGGTGCCACGGATTCCAAGAACGGTTTTAGATGCCCATCGAGAAGGTTTGATTTTAGGTTCAGCTTGTTCTGAAGGTGAAGTTTTTGATGCAGTCGTTTCCCAAGGTGTGAATGCGGCGGTTGAGGTGGCCAAGTATTATGACTTTATCGAGGTTATGCCACCTGCCATCTATGCTCCCTTGATTGCTAAGGAGCAGGTCAAAGATATGGAGGAACTCCAGACCATTATCAAAAGTTTGATAGAAGTGGGAGACCGTCTAGATAAGCCTGTTCTAGCTACGGGTAATGTTCACTATATCGAACCGGAAGAAGAGATTTACCGTGAAATTATCGTCCGTAGTTTGGGACAGGGGGCTATGATTAACCGAACTATCGGTCATGGGGAACATGCCCAACCAGCACCACTTCCAAAGGCTCATTTTAGAACGACTAATGAGATGTTGGATGAATTTGCCTTCTTGGGAGAGGAACTGGCTCGTAAACTGGTTATTGAAAACACCAATGCCTTGGCAGAAATCTTTGAACCCGTTGAGGTTGTTAAGGGTGACTTGTACACGCCTTTCATCGACAAGGCTGAAGAAACAGTCGCTGAGCTGACCTATAAGAAAGCTTTTGAGATTTATGGAAATCCGTTGCCAGATATTGTCGATTTGCGGATTGAAAAAGAACTAACCTCTATTCTGGGAAATGGATTTGCCGTGATTTATCTGGCATCGCAGATGCTGGTGCAACGTTCCAATGAACGGGGTTACTTGGTGGGTTCTCGTGGGTCTGTTGGGTCCAGTTTTGTTGCAACCATGATTGGGATTACAGAGGTCAATCCTCTCTCTCCTCACTATGTCTGTGGTCAGTGTCAGTACAGTGAGTTTATCACCGATGGTTCTTACGGTTCAGGATTTGATATGCCCAATAAGGATTGTCCAAACTGTGGTCACAAACTCAGTAAAAACGGACAGGATATTCCGTTTGAAACCTTCCTTGGTTTTGATGGAGACAAGGTTCCTGATATTGACTTGAACTTCTCGGGAGAAGATCAACCTAGCGCCCATTTGGATGTACGTGATATCTTTGGCGAGGAATACGCCTTCCGTGCAGGAACGGTTGGTACGGTGGCTGCCAAGACTGCCTATGGATTTGTCAAGGGCTACGAGAGAGACTATGGGAAGTTTTATCGTGATGCAGAGGTGGAACGCCTTGCTCAAGGCGCTGCCGGTGTCAAGCGGACAACAGGACAACACCCGGGGGGAATCGTTGTTATTCCTAACTACATGGATGTCTATGATTTTACGCCTGTCCAGTATCCAGCAGATGATGTCACGGCTGAATGGCAGACCACTCACTTTAACTTCCACGATATCGATGAGAACGTCCTCAAACTCGATGTACTGGGACATGATGATCCGACCATGATTCGGAAACTTCAAGATTTATCTGGGATTGACCCTAATGAAATCCCTATGGATGACGAAGGCGTGATGTCCCTATTTTCTGGGACAGATGTGCTAGGGGTAACACCTGAACAAATTGGAACGCCTACGGGTATGTTGGGGATTCCAGAGTTTGGAACCAACTTTGTCCGAGGCATGGTCGATGAAACCCATCCGACGACTTTTGCAGAATTGCTTCAGTTGTCAGGGCTGTCCCACGGTACCGACGTTTGGCTGGGTAATGCCCAAGATTTGATTAAGCAAGGGATTGCTGATCTATCAACCGTTATTGGTTGTCGGGACGACATCATGGTTTACCTCATGCATGCTGGTCTCGAACCTAAGATGGCCTTTACCATCATGGAGCGTGTACGTAAGGGCTTGTGGCTCAAGATTTCCGAGGAGGAGCGAAATGGCTATATCGAAGCTATGAAGGCTAATAAGGTGCCAGAGTGGTATATCGAGTCCTGTGGGAAAATTAAGTACATGTTCCCTAAAGCCCATGCGGCAGCCTACGTTATGATGGCCTTGCGTGTAGCTTACTTCAAGGTTCACCATCCTATTTATTATTACTGTGCTTACTTCTCAATCCGTGCTAAGGCTTTTGATATCAAGACCATGGGAGCAGGCTTGGAGGCTATCAAGCGCAGAATGGAAGAAATCTCTGAAAAACGGAAGAACAATGAAGCCTCTAATGTAGAAATTGATCTTTATACAACTCTTGAGATTGTCAATGAGATGTGGGAGCGTGGTTTCAAGTTTGGAAAACTCGATCTCTACCGTAGTGATGCGACTGAATTCATCATTGACGGAGATACACTGATTCCACCATTTGTCGCTATGGATGGTCTGGGAGAGAACGTTGCTAAGCAGTTGGTGCGAGCGCGTGAAGAGGGAGAATTCCTCTCTAAAACAGAATTGCGCAAGCGTGGAGGGCTTTCATCAACCTTGGTTGAAAAGATGGATGAAATGGGAATTCTCGGCAATATGCCCGAGGATAACCAGTTGAGTTTGTTTGATGAGTTGTTTTAAAAAATTGCTTATTTTGAACAAGTGGACAAAATATGTCCACTTGATTTGTTATAATTCTCTTAAAAATAATAGAAAAGAGAGTATAATATGGTGGATCAAGGAATTTTAAATTCTAACGTGTCAATTGAAGAGCAAATTTACAATTTTGAAAAAGGCTTGAAAGATGATGGGAGTGATTGGACTGGATTCCCACAAATAGACTTAAAAGAAGATTCTCAATGTATTTACATTTGCGGTATTTCAGAGACTGGCAGATGGCATTTGTTTTATACGTTAACTAAAATAAAACCTGCTACTCCAATAGCATCACTTGGATATTATCGAGTGAGAGATAATTTGATTTTTTCTAAACATAGTCAATGGATAAAACTGCAAATGGAGCATACAGAGTATGACTTGATTTTTCTGGAGGGAGTTCAACTTTTGGGAGAGGCTGATCAAAGGGTACAGGAATACTGGACGCATCAATTCAAAGAGAATAAGAAAAGAGGCAGACTCTTCATTGTATATTCAGACTGCTTACCCGAAGACTTAAAAAATATGGATGAATCCGTAGTTGAGTTCTTCGAATCTGGCATAGTGGTACAGTTGAAATCACCTAAGGGCTAGTTTATTTTGCTTTAATCGTTTTGAATATAAAGTGCTAGTTAAACTATAGAAGTGATAATAATGTACTAGAAATAATATTGTTTGAATAATATGTAGAAGGAAATTGCAAATGAATGATCAAGAGAGACTACTAACGATCTTTTTACGTTTACAGTTAGGTACTTCACTAGGAAAAAAGCAACTGGCTCAGGAATTTGAGGTTAGCGAAAAGACGATACAGAGAGATTTTTCGCTACTCCGTGATATTTTATCTAGTAACACCAGTTATAGTGGAGATTTGCTTTATAACCGTAAGACGAATAAGTATTGTTTAGCAAGTAAGTCAGTTTTTAATAAAAAGGATATTCTCGTTATTTCCAAGATTTTATTGGAAAATAGAGCACTGAACAGACCAGAAATTGCTAGCTTACTAAATAATTTACTGGTCTTGGTTCCCCGTGCTGATCAGAAAGAAATTGAGCAGATCATTGGCAGCGAAAAGCTTAACTATGCTCCCTTAACGGATCAACAAAATAGAATAGAGAAAATTTGGAATTTATCAGAAGCTATTTTACATGAACAGGTTCTAGATATTGTCTATCAAAAACCTTATTCTGAGTCTTCTAAGAGGCAGACTGTTTTGCCAGTCTCTCTTTATTATGATAGTCATTATTTCTATCTGGTTGTTTACCAGTTAAAACATGATACTTATATTACTTTAAGAGTAGACCGTATCCAGTCATGGTCTTTTAGTGATATAGAGAAACCCTCTATTTCTTATCGCGATAAATTTAGAGATGGTGACATTCGTAACGAGAGAGTAGATGCTTTTATCGGGAAGAAAATCAGTATTGAAATTGAGTACTTGTACGATCCGACTATTGTGATGGATCAATTTCCAAATGCAAAAATAGTTGGGAAAAATGGCGATTGGACTCATTTTCAGTTTGAAAGTCAGCATACACCGGGTCTTAAACGCTGGTTGCTGGGACAAGGGGAAGCAGTTACTGTTTTATCTCCTCGGATTTTAGTAGAGGATATGAAGCAAACAGTTCAAGAAATGATAGATAAATATAGATGAGGATAAAATGACTATTCAATTTACTTCTAAAAAGGTTGGAGAACTATTGAAAAAAGGGAATTTGCGGATTCCTTCTTATCAAAGACCATATAAATGGAACAGAAAACATATCCGTAATCTTTTTTATGATTTACGAGATGCTATGGGGAAAAAGGAATATCAGATTGGTTCCGTTATCTTGCATAAAAATGATGGATACTTAGATGTTGTCGATGGACAGCAACGGCTAATTTCTATTTCATTGTTTCTTCATTTATTAGATAGATTAGAGAATTATAAGGGAGCTAAGCAACTGCTGAGTGCTGCTGTATTTGGAGAGCTATCTTGCTATCATGCGAGTGAAAATTATAATGAGTGGGAAAATTTGACTCAATTGGTTGGCGAAAATCAGGCAAAAGATATTTGCAATTTTTTATTGGAAAATTGTTCTGTCTCCGTGATTACTATGCCACAGAAACGATTATCTGAAGCCTTTCAGTTATTTGATTCTCAGAATAATCGTGGAAAATCTTTAGAACCTCATGATTTGCTCAAAGCTTATCATCTTCGCAAGCAAGATTCCGAAGATGAAAGAATTGTGGAAAAGTGGGAGCAATTTGTAGAAGATAAAGATTTAAGTCTCAAAGAGTTATTTGATAAACATCTTTTTCGTATGAGACGTTGGTCGCGAGGAGAGACAGGATTGACAAACAAGCGTTATGGTTCTTATCTCCGTTTTACAGAGGATTTTATTGACGATTTTAAAGGCGTTGATTTGAACCAGAATTTTCCATATCTAGAATTGTATCGTCATATTGAAAACCTCCCCATGTCCATTACTATGCCAATCATTGATGGAAGTAAATTTTTTGAGTATATTGAATCTGCTCATGAAACCATTAAAGAACATAAAGATTTTTTAAATGAAGAGTTAGGATTTTCTGATATTCCTGAAGGGGAAGAAAAAAATCTAGCTTATCCAGAAGGTATGTTAAACATTTATAATAGCTCAAAAGGACGCTACCTCAAGTGCCACAATATATTCTTAAATATTTGCTCGCTTTTCGCAGATAGATTTGGAAAAGATGAGCTATCAAAGGAGATAGTAGAGACCCTGTTTATTTGGTCTTATTACCCACGAGTTAAGTCTAAAGCTATATATGATGCAACGGTAGGGAAATACGCTGCTGGTGGAAAGTTTAGACAAAAAGAGGTTCAAAAGCTATTTCAACTTTTATCTCATGCTGTCACTCCGAATGATTTCATGATCAAGATAGATAGAGAGCTATTTGAAAATTATACTGTGGACAAGATTATAGAAGAGGAAATAGATAAATGGTAGAAACACATATAAGCTTATCAGTTAATCGTTTGTTAAATGAAGATACCTATGCCATTCCTCTTTATCAGAGAAATTTTGCTTGGACTTATGATGAAATTGAGCAGTTATTGAATGATGTAGCAGATGCTTTTCAAGAAAATAGAGACAATTATTATAATAGAGACAATTATTATATTGGAACATTAGTCGTTAATAAAGAGAATGACATTTTCAAAATCATAGATGGGCAACAACGAACAACAGCCCTTAATTTGATTGCCTTAGCTTTGAAGCATGAGTTTGGTTTTGATAGATTGAAAGCTGTCAATCTTACCTTCCCAGCTAGGAAGAAATCAAATAAGAATATTAAAGATCTATTTGCCAAGCAAGAAATTTCAGAGGACGATGAGAACGAGCTGACTAGAGGTTACGGATATGCTAAAGATGCATTGAAAAAAGTGCTAGAGGAGCGCCAGCTTAATCCTCAGTCTTTCGTGGATTATCTTTTTGAGAATGTCATCATTTTTCGGAGTATACTTCCTGAGGATTTAGATTTGAATCTTTATTTCGAACGTTTCAACTCTCGAGGCGAACAACTAGAGGCTCATGAGATTCTCAAGGCACAAATGATGGCTAAGTTCGGTGAAGATCAAGAAATGGCACAAAAATTTGCGAAAATCTGGGATGCCTGTGCAGAGTTTGATAAGCCGGCAGCAAGTCATTTTAAGATGCGACGGAAGAGAGCAGATGACTTTCAAGAACGTGAATGTATTTTTGGATGGCACTTTTCGAATTACTCATTTAAAAATATTTATGATGATATTGATTTTTATCAAGATAAAAGGAGAAAATTATCAGATATATTAGAAAAAAAGATAAATGAAGAAATTATAGAAGTAGAAAAAGATTTTGGAGATTATACTACAGTCATTGATTTTCCAATATTCTTACTCCATGTATTGGCAATTGCGGAAGGTAAGAAAACTGATGATATTCAACTAGATGATAAGAAACTCTTAGCACTATTTGATATAAAAAATAAAGATAAAACTTGGGTTATTGAATTTAGTGAATTTCTTCTTAGAATAAAACACATTTTCGATAATTACATCGTTAGAAACTCGAATATGGATTCTTCAAGTAGAAATAAGGATGAATGGTTTTTACAGAAGGGGACTTATTATGAATATCAACCAAATGGAAAATCTAAAGAGCATTACATAGTCGAAGAACGTTTTACTAATAATACGTTTTCGGATTCGGAGATTAACAAAAACATTATCCTCCTTCAATCCATGTTTGCTGTGACCTTTACTGCCAATCGAGATAGTCGTTGGTTATATGAAATCTTGTTTAACCATATTGAAGAGTTAAATCAAACAGAATTTGCTAGTCAGTTTAAGGATTTTCTTGAAAAAATGGCAGTGAGATATGCAAAAGAAAGATTGTTTACCGAAGATAAAAGTATCAAAAAATATGGGGCAATTCCCGTTTATACTTTTAACTTTGTAGATTATGTTTTATGGAAAAATCGTGAAGAATTGAAGAAAGAGTACAAGGATATTAAATTTGATCATTTCAAATTTGCATATCGTCGTTCCATAGAGCATTGGTATCCTCAGAATCCAAATGGACAGGATGGAGAGAGCCAATTACCTGCTGAGTTTTTACATTCCTTTGGCAACCTTTGTATTATTACCGATAGTCAGAACTCCAGGTTTGGCAACTCCTATCCAGAGGCTAAATTAGAACAATGGGAAAGAGAAGGAATATTCCATCGTCAGAGTTTAAAATTACAGATGATGGCAAAGATAACTTCTAAAAAAGATGATGGTTGGGGTCCGAAACAAATAACAGAACTGGAAAAAGAGATTTTGACTAGGGTAAATCATTTTATAGAAAATAAGACATCAGAACAACTATAATCATCTATCCAAAGAAGCTAATGTATATCTAATAGATTTACATTGGCCTTCTTTTTTGTTAAAATAGTCTATAGAAAGAGGGTGAGAGTATGTCAAAGACGAGTATGAGCATCCGTCTGGATAGTGAGGTTAAGGAGCAGGCCCAACAGGTGTTTAGTAATCTGGGAATGGATATGACAACGGCTATTAATATTTTCCTTCGTCAGGCTATTCAATATCAGGGATTACCTTTTGATGTTAGGCTAGACGAAAATCGGAAGTTGCTCCAAGTGTTAACAGATTTAGACCAAAATCGTAATATGAGCCAGTCTTTTGAATCAGTCTCAGACTTGATGGAGGACTTGCGTGCTTAAGATTCGTTATCATAAACAGTTTAAAAAAGATTTTAAGTTGGCTATGAAGCGTGATTTGAAAGCAGAATTACTGGAAGAAGTTTTAAATTTTCTTGTTCAAGAAAAAGAACTTCCTGCTAGATATCGTGATCATCAATTGACGGCATCCAAGTATTTTCAAGGAATTCGTGAATGCCATATCCAGCCAGATTGGCTTTTGGTCTATAAAGTAGACAGGGAAGAATTGCTTTTAAACTTGCTTAGAACAGGCAGTCATAGTGATTTGTTTTAATCTATTTTAAGGAGTTCAGGATGGAACTAAGAATATTCGCGGAAGATAAGCCGGCTGAGAAGGTATTTGAATATCAATTAGAACTTGCTGATCAGACAATTCTTCTATCAACAGCACTCTTGTCAGGTGCTATTGCTTTAGCAGGATTATTCTCTGCCTTGAAAGAAAAATAAAAATAGAAAAGAGAAACAACATGGTTTTACCAAATTTTAAAGAAAATCTAGAAAAATATGCGAAATTATTGGTTGCGAACGGAATCAACGTGCAACCTGGTCACGCTTTGGCTCTCTCTATCGATGTGGAGCAACGTGAGTTGGCTCACTTAATCGTCAAAGAAGCTTATGACTTGGGTGCGCATGAGGTTATCGTTCAGTGGACAGATGATGTCATTAACCGTGAGAAATTCCTCCATGCGCCGATGGAGCGTTTGGACAATGTGCCAGAATACAAGATTGCTGAGATGAACTATCTCTTGGAGAACAAGGCTAGCCGTCTCGGAGTTCGTTCATCTGATCCAGGTGCCTTGAACGGTGTGGATGCTGACAAGTTATCAGCTTCTGCTAAAGCTATGGGACTTGCTATGAAGCCAATGCGCATCGCAACGCAATCCAACAAGGTTAGCTGGACTGTGGCAGCCGCTGCTGGACTTGAGTGGGCTAAGAAAGTCTTTCCAAATGCTGCGAGCG